>NZ_JBXASW010000013.1:0-135988 GCF_058809745.1 Variovorax sp. MPBD4-3 | reverse complement strand
AAGCTGTGCGGGCCGGTCGTCAGGGGCAGCGCGGGCGTGAAGCGCCATGTGCCGTCGGCGTTGACCGCCGTGCTGCCCAGCAGCATGCCGTTGTCGTAGACATTCACGCTGGCCACTTGTGCAGTGTCCGCCTTGCCCGCGTAGGTGGGCTTGCTGTCGTCGGTCTGTGCTCCGGAAGCGATGGGGCCCTGCGTCGAACCCACGTCGTCGAGCACCTGCAGCACCGAAGCGTCGAGCGCCGGGGGCGGCGTGATGTCCATGTGGACCACGAGAGCGCCCGAAGGCGCGCTCTCGTTGCCGGCCGCATCGGTCAGCGTGTAGCTGAGGCGGTGCGAGCCCTCGGCCAGCGGCGCGTTCGGTGTCAGCGTGCCTGCGGCCGGGTCATAGGTCGCCGCGACCTTGGTGCCATCGACATACAGCGAAGGCGTCGTGTCGGCGGGTACCGTGCCGATGTTGAGCCCGGGCATCGTGTCGTCGGTGCTCGGCGCGGTGCTGGCCGGGTTCCGTACGGTGCCGATGTCGTCGGCATAGCTCGTCGGCATGACCGGCGCGACCGGGGCGGTCTTGTCGACGACGACGGCAAGCGCCGGCGCCTGCGCGCTCTCGTTGCCGGCCGTATTGGTCAGCGTGTAGCTGAGGCGGTGCGCGCCTTCTGCGAGCGGGGCATCCGGCGTCAGCGTGCCGAGGGCCGGGTCATAGGTCGCGGCGACCTTGGTGCCGTCGACGTACAGCGAAGGCGTGGAGCCGGATGGCACCGGTGCGATGTTGAGTCCCGGCGTGCTGTCGTCGGTGGTCGGCGCGGTGCTGTTCGGGCTCTGGACGGCGCCCACGTTGTCGGCATAGCCGCTTGCCGCAACAGGCGCGGCCGGAGCGTTCGTGCTGACGGTGACGGCGAGCGCGGGCGCCTGCATGCTCTCGTTGCCGGCGGCGTCGGTCAGCGTGTAGCCGAGCTGGTGCGCGCCGTCGCCGAGCGGGACATTGGGCGTCAGCGTGCCTGCGACCGGGTCATAGGTCGAGGCGACCTTGGTGCCGTCGACATACAGCGAGGGCGTGAGGCCGTTGAGCAGCGTTCCGATGTTGATGCCCGGCGTGGTGTCGTCGGTGATCCTGGCGGTGCTGGCCGGGCTCTGGATGGCGCCGACGTTGTCGGCATAGCCGGTCGCCGCGACCGGCGTGGCCGGAGCGACGGTGTCCACGGTGATCACGAAGTCGCTCGACGGCTTGCTCTCGTTGCCCACGGGATCGGTGGCCGTGGTCGTGAGCCGGTGCGCTCCCTCGGCCAGCGGCGTGGTGGGCGTGAAGCTCCAGCTGCCGTCGGCCTTGACCGTGGTGCTGCCGACGGCGCTGCCGTTGTCGTAGACCGTGATGACATCGCCGGCGGTTGCGCCGCTGCCGGTGAGCGTGGGCGTGGTGTCGTCGCTGGCGCCTCCGTTCGCGAGGGGGCCCTGCAACGTGCCCACGTCGTCCGTGGCCTGTCCTATGGCAGGAATCTTCGGCGGCGTGGTGTCGATGGTCAGGCCGAGGACGGCCTGCCCGTTGGTGCCGGCGGCGTTCACCGCGGTGGCCTTGTATTCGTGCGCACCCTCGGCCTGTTCCGGCAGCGTGAGGCTCCAGTTGCCGCTGGCGTCCGCCGTGGCGGAGCCGAGCACTGCAGCGCCTTCGGTGACCGTGACGACCGCGCCGGCCGTGGCCTTGCCCGCGAGCGTCGGTGTGGTGTCGTTGGTGAGCCCGGCAATCTGCCTTGCTCCGCGCCCCGACGTGCGCTCCTGGGCCTGCTTGACGCTGACGATGACGTCGGAGGTGTCGACCGTGAAAGCCAGCGGCGCGCTGGCGGCGCTGGTGTTGCCCGCGGCATCGGTGACCGTTTGCGTGATGCTGTGCAGGCCCGCGCCCAAGGACGCGGCGGGCGTGACGCTCCAGCCGCCATCGGTCGCGACCGTGGCGCTGCCGATGAGGGTGGCGCCGTCGTACACCCTGACGGTGTCTCCGGCCTTGACGCCGCTACCGCTGAAAGTGGGCGAGACGTCGTCCGTGGTGCCGCCGGACGCGACCGTGCCTTGCACCGCGCCAACCTTGTCCGTTGCCACGACCACGCCCGGGGTGGCGGGAGGCGCGGTGTCGAGCACGATCGGATAGATGCCCGTGGCAGGACTGGCCTGGCCCGCGCCGTCGACCGCGATGGCGCTCAGGTTCTTGACGCCGTCGGTGCCCAGCGGGTCGGTGGTCACGCTCCAGGTGCCATTGGCGGCCACGCTGGCCGAGCCCACGGCAATGCCGTCGGCGTACACGGTCACGACCGTGCCGACGGAGCCGGTGCCGCTGAGCGTGGGGGTGTTGTCGTCGGTGCTGGTGTCCTTGGCGATGTTGCCGGTCACGCCGCCCCTGTTGTCGCTCACGCCGGTGATGGCCGGTGCCGCGGGCGCGGTGCCCAGCAGTGTGAAGGTCGAAGCGGGCGTGAGGGCGCTGGCATTGCCCGCCGCATCCACGGCCTGCGCGGTGAGGCTGTGCGCGCCCGTGGACAGCGGAAGCGCGGGCTCGAAGCGCCAGGTACCGTCTGCGTTCACGGCAGTGCTGCCGATCAGCGCGCCGTTGTCGTAGACGTTGATGCTCGACACCTGCGCGGGGTCTGCCTTGCCGGTGTAGGTCGGCCGGCTGTCGTCGGTCTGTGCGCCGGAGGCGATGGGGCCCTGCACGGCGCCCACGTCGTCCAGCACCTGGATGAGCGAGGCGTCCGGCCTCGAGGGCGGCGTGGTGTCCACGTCGACCGTGAAGTCGCCCGAACGCGGGCTTTCGTTGCCGGCGGCATCGATGGCCGACGTGCTGAGGCGATGCGTGCCTTCGGCCAGCGGCGTGGTCGGCGTGAAGCTCCAACTGCCATCGGCCAGCACCGTCGCGCTGCCGATGGGGCTGGCGTTGTCGTAGACCCTGATGACGTCGCTTGGCGTAGCGCCGCTGCCGGTCAGCGTGGGCGTGGTGTCGTCGGTGGAACTGCCGCTCGTCAACGGACCCTGCACCGAACCGACGTCGTCGGTGGCCTTGGCGATGGAGGGCGCGGTCGGTGGCGTCGTGTCGATGGTGAGCGAGAGCGAGGCTTCGCCCTTGGTGCCTGCCGCGTTCACCGCGGTGGCCGTGTACTTGTGCGTGCCTTCGGCCTGTGCCGGCAGCGTGAGACGCCAGTTGCCGTTGCCATCCGCCGTGGTGGAGCCGATGACAGTCGCGTTTTCCGTGACGGTCACGACGGCCATTGCCGTTGCCGTGCCCACGAGCGTGGGAGTGGTGTCGTCGGTGAGAGCCCCTGGAGCGAGGTTGCCTTGTTTGCTGCCCTGGTCGTCCACCGCGTGGCCGACGCTGACCACAACATTCGATGTGTCGACCGTGAAAGCAAGAGGTGCGCTGGCGGCGCTGGTGTTGCCCGCGGCATCGGTGAGCGTGTGCGTGATGCTGTGCGCGCCCTCGCCCAGGGGTTTGTCGGGCGTGAGGCTCCAGCTGCCGTCGGCCTTGACCGCGGTGCTGCCGATGGGGGTGGCGCCGTCATACAGCTTGGCGATGTCCCCGGCCCTGGCGCCGGTGCCGCTGAAGGTGGGCGATGCGTCGTCGGTGGAGCCGCCGGCGGGGATGGCGCCGGTGACTGCGCCCTGGTCGTCCGTGGCCACGAGGGTGGCCGGTGTTGCCGGCGCCGTGGTGTCGAGCACGATCGGGTAGTCGCCGGTCGCCGGGCTGGCCTGGCCCGCGCCGTCGACTGCGATGGCGCTCAGGTTCTTGACGCCGTCGCCGGTCAAGGGATCGGTCGTGACGCTCCAGGTGCCGTTGGCGGCCACGCTGGCCGAACCCACGGCCACGCCGTCGGCGTACACGGTGACGACCGTGCCGACGGTGCCCGTGCCGCTCAGCGTGGGCGTGTTGTCGTCGGTGCTGGCTTCTTTGGCGATGTTCCCGTTGATGCTGCCCTTGTTGTCGCTCACGCCGACGATGGCCGGCGCGGCAGGGGCATCACCCAGCAGGGTGAATGTGGACGCCGGCGTGAGAGGGCTGGCGTTGCCTGCCATATCGACCGCTTGCGCGGTGAAGCTGTGTGCACCGGTGGACAGTGGCAGTGCGGGCGTGAAGCGCCAGGTGCCGTCGGCGTTCACCGCCGTGCTGCCGATCAGCGTGCCGTTGTCGTAGACCCTGACGCTCGAAACTTGCGCCGGGTCGGCCTTGCCCACGTATTCCGGCTTGCTGTCGTCGGTCTGCGCTCCCGCCGCAATGGGGCCGCGCACGGCGCCTATGTCGTCCAGCACCTGGATGCCGGAGGCTTCCAGCGCCGCGGGCGGCGTGGTGTCCACCTCGACCGTGAAGGCGGCCGAAGGCCTGCTCTCGTTGCCGGCAGGGTCGACGGCGGTGGTGGTGAGCCGATGCGTCCCCTCCGGCAGAGGCTTGGGCGGCGTGAAGCTCCAGCCGCCGTCGGCCCTGACCGTCGTGCTGCCGATGGCGCTTCCGTTGTCGTAGACCTTGATGACGTCGCCCGGCGTTGCGCCGCTGCCGGTCAGGGTGGGCGTGGTGTCGTCGGTGATGCCGCCACTGGCAAGCGGCCCCTGCACCGGGCCCATGTCGTCCGAGGCAGCACCGATGGCAGGCGCGCCGGGAGCGCTGGTGTCGAGGCGGACGTTTCCTGTCGTCACCGGTGGGGAAACGTTGCCGGCCATGTCGCGGCTGGTTGCGCTCACGCTGATCGCGCCGCCTTCCACCGGATTGGCGAAGGAGGCGTTGACAAAGCCGTTGGCGACGTCCGCCGCGGTCAGGGTGATGCTGGACGAGGCCGTGCCGGCGGCAAGAGTGATGACGTCGCCCGCGGTCGCGCCGGACACCAGCGTGACCTGCACCGTCACATCGGCGCCTTTCTCGCTGGCGTTGATGAAGCCATCCTTGTTGGCGTCATTGAGGATGGCGATGCCGATGACCGGCGGCTCGCCGTCGACCGCGGCCGTGGCCTCGGGGCTGGCGTTGCCGGCTGCATCGGTGGCGACGGCGTGCAGCGCCGTGCCGTCTTTCGGCGGAGTCGCCGGGGCGATCGTGTACGTGCCGTCGGACGCGGCGGTGGTGCTGCCGATGATGTTGCCCGAGTCGTCCTTGATGGTGATCACGGAGCCGGCTTCGGCCAAGCCGGTGATCAGCTTGCCGTTGGTCGGATTGATCGTGGGCGCCGCGGGCGGAATGGTGTCGCCCGGTGCCGGCAGCGCTGAGGGGAAGACGAACGCCTGAAAGTCGTCGCCCCTGCTGGCGAAGGCAACTCCTCCCGCCAGAGCGCCGCCAACCAGAAAAGGCACGAGGCCGAGCTCGAAGTCCTGGTGCAGCAGCAATGGCTCGATGGAATCGATATCCAAGTACTCCACCGCCAGATCGCCTTGGTTGTCGCTGATTTCGGCGAGCCACATGCCCTCTTGATCGTCGTTCAGTACCAGGTCGTTCCTGTTTCCGTCGAAAGCGGTGAAGAAGTCATGAATGGTGATGACCTCGCCCGAAACAGCGGTAACGACCAGATCATTGCCGTCACGACGCATGCTCTTGATCCTGTCACTCGACAGGCCAATTCGAACGACCGAGGCCGCTTTCAAGGAGACCTCGTTCACCAGGACCTGGCTGACTTCTCCACCGCGCTTGGCAATTACTTCCAACGAAAACATCTTCTATTCCCTGCTATTTAAATCCGAGATCAATTACTTCTTTGAACGCAATTGAAGGGGTGCGGTATGCGCTGCTGCCAACCAGGGGTTGCCCTCGGGCTGGGCTTCCGAGCGAGATCGGCACACCTTTTCAGATCGTTCGGACAGCGCAATGTAGTGGGTTACATTGCGTTCTGAATATTTCAATCATTGAAGGCAGATGACAATCGCGACCACCAAATTTATTCTTGTGGGGGTGCGATTCAAAGTAATCGTGAAAAAGAGCACGAAACAAAACTGATGCTGAGCGCTCCCTGAATTATTTATTGCACGTTCATTGCAATTTTTGAAACATTCAAAGAGCGCAGTGAAAGATTGCCGCGCTCAATTTCAAGGACAGGCGCGAAAAATTTCACGTTGAGCCATCGGGCGCCGCGAACTATCCGGCGCGTTTTGCCGAAGAGAGGGCGTGCTTTGTCTCTGGTGCAAACGCGAGCAGTCCGCGCGAACGGCAATTGCTTACCGTTGCTCAGGTTTCAGGCTGCGTGCAGGCCTGACTCGGGGGATCAGGCGATGGATGGCGCAACGCGCGTTGGGGAGCGCGTCGGCGTGAAGGCCGCGGAGATTTCATCGATGGCGGCTGTCGACGAAAAGGCTCTTGAAGATCTTGAAGGCAACGCTCTGGGGCACTGCCGCCTGTGCCCAGGCTCGGCTCAGTCCGGCTGGATCACGCCTTCGTCGAGATAGCGCTGGTATTCAGCGATGGGAATCGCCGTCGTCTGTGCGCTTCCGCCGTCACCCCAACTCAGCACTGCGCTGTCGGGTGCCAACTGGACCTCGATCGGGCCCTGGGGAATCAGGATGAGGGGGCCATCGCCGGCCCTGTACTCGACATCTCCGGTGACTTTCGCGTTCGCTGGCATGGGGTGCATTCCTTGGGCTGGGGTGGCGGAGCCATCAGCTTAACGCGCCTGTGCGGAGGAGGGGGCGTCGCACCGCGACGAATCGTGTAGGCCTGACCGCCGTTCGCGGTCGTCATATCGGCGTCATGGGCCGCGTGGCACGCTCGCGCTCGTCTTCCCTAGGGATTGAAGTCGAGAAAGTGCGATGAAGCCACTGCATGGAGTCGTTGCGTTGGCCGCCTGCCTGATGGCTGTCGTGTCGATCGTGCTCGCCGCATGGCTCCCCGCAACTGAAAAAGCCGCCCGCGCAGGCGACGCCGCGTCGGCTCCGCTGCTCGAGATCCGCTGGCATGGCGGCGGCATCGTGCTGCAGGGCGCGGTGCGCGACTCGGCCACGCAGCATGCGTTGGCACAAGCCGCGGCCGAGCGTCTGGGCGGGGAGACCGACCAGGTGACCGACTGGCTCGACATCAAACCCACAGGGCTCGTCGTGGCCGACCCGGCGGCGCTCGCGCGGCTCATCCGTCTTGGACAGGAGGGCTGGCACCTGCAGCGCCAGCCTGCCGAGGCGCGGCTCGCGGTGCAGTCGCTCGCCGACACGCGCAGCGCACAGGCCCAGTCGTTGTTGCAAAGCGCCTTCGGCCCAGGTGTCTCGGCCCGCCTGGTCCCGCTGCCCTGAAATTCGAGAAAGCTCCGAAACCTCCAAGGGCCGAAGGGATTCACGCCGCCGTCATGCGCCTTCACCAGCATCGGCTGCACTCAAAACAGAGGAGAGGTGCCATGCAACCATCATTGAAACAGCTCGCCCTGGCGGGCGTGGTACTCGCCACGCTGACCGCCTGCGGCGGCAGCAACAATTCGAACAGCCTCCTGCCGCTGCCGGCGCCCACCGCTTCGAATCCGCCGGCACCTGCGCCAGCGCCAGCGCCCGCGGTGCCTGGCACGGTGGATGTCAAGCTCATTGCCTTCAACGACCTGCACGGCAACCTCGAGCCGCCGAAGCTGACGATCTCCGCGCCTGCCAAGGGGGGCGGCACGGTGGCGGTGCCGGCCGGCGGCGCGGCCTACATGGCTTCGGCAATTGCAGCGCTCAAGGAGAAGAACCCGAACAACGCGGTGGTGTCGGCCGGCGACATGATCGGTGCGTCGCCGCTGGTGTCCGCGCTGTTCCTGGACGAGTCGACCATCGAGGCGGTGAATGCCATGAAGATCGACTTCAACGCGGTCGGCAACCATGAGTTCGACAAGGGCCAGACTGAACTGCTGCGCATGAAGAACGGCGGCTGCGCGAAGAACACCGCGCTCGAGCCGTGCCGCGTCAACAAGAACTTCCCGGGTGCGAACTTCGGCTTCCTGTCGGCCAACACGGTGAAGACCGACGGCAACACGCTGTTTCCCGCCACCGGCATGAAGAGCTTCACCAAGGACGGCGCCACGGTCAAGGTGGCGTTCATCGGCATGACGCTGAAGGGCACGCCCAACATCGTCACGCCCGCCGGCGTCGCCGGCCTGAGCTTCAAGGACGAGGCCGACACCGCCAATGCGCTCATCCCGCAGCTGAAGGCCCAGGGCGCCGACGCCGTGGTGGTGGTGATCCACGAAGGCGGCACCACCACCGTGGGCTACAACGACAAGAGCTGCGCGGGCCTGAGCGGCGACATCCTGCCCATCCTCAACAAGCTCGATGCCGCCGTCGACGTCGTCATTTCGGGCCACACGCACCGTTCCTATGTGTGCGACTACGGCAAGACCAACCCGGCCAAGCCCTTCCTGCTGACCAGCGCCGGCCAGTACGGCACGCTGCTCACCGACATCAACCTGACCATCGACACCCGCACGCGCAAGGTCACGGCCAAGGCGGCGGACAACGTGATCGTGCAGGGCGAGGGCTACACCAGCGGCGCCACCACCTATGCGGTGACCGACCAGTACCCCGTGTTCGGCAAGAACCAGCAAGTGGCTGCGCTGATCAGCCAGTACCTCACCATCGCGGGGCCGCTGGTGCAGCGCGTGGTGGGCCAGCTCACCGCCACTGCCACGCGCACGCAGACGTCGTCGCGGGAAAGCGTGATGGGCAACCTGATCGCCGACGCGCAACTGGCCGCGACCAAGGCGGCCGACAAGGGCGCCGCGCAGATCGCCTTCATGAACCCGGGCGGCGTGCGCGCCGATCTCGCGCCCGCTTCCGACGGCAGCGTGACCTACGGGCAGATCTTCGCGGTCCAGCCCTTCGGCAACAGCCTCGTGGTCAAGACCATGACCGGCGCGCAGATCCGGGCGGTGCTGGAGCAGCAGTTCAACAGCGGCGCCAACACGACCGCGGCACCAAGGGTGCTGCTGCCGTCGGCCGGCTTCACCTACACCTACAACCTCGCGCAGCCCGCCGGCTCGCGCATCACCAACATGGCGCTCAACGGCACCGCGATGGCCGACGCCACCAGCTATCGCGTCACGATGAACAGCTTCCTGGCCACGGGCGGCGACAACTTCACCGTGTTCAACCAGGGCACGAACACGCTCGGCGGCGACCAGGACGTGGACGCGCTCGAGGCCTACATCAAGGCCGGCAGCCCGTTGGCCCCGCCGGCAACGGACCGCATCACCAACGCCACGCCGCCCTGAGCGGCCGGCGGCGCGCGCAGGCGCATCGGTTGTGGCTTGCCATGGACCAGGCTTTGCCACACCCATTCGGCCGGGCCGAAGCGGAAGCGGCCAACCCACCAGCAACTGAAAAGCGCCTGCAGCCCGAAGATCGCGAACCCGGCGAGCGCAACGCCCAGGGGGCCGAACCGCGGCCCCGGGCCCAGCCCGATGCCGTGGAACAAGCCAAGGCCGACCAGCGTCTGTGCGATGAAGCTGGTCAGCGCCATGCGGCCCATCGGCGCCAGCTTGCACAACCATCGGCGCCACGCGGCATGCTGGAACAGCAGCACGAAGCCCGCCATGCAGAAAAGGCCCAGTGCCAGCGGCGCGATGTCGCGCAGCAGGCGCGCAAGGACGAGGCCCGCGCCGCCGTGCAGCCAGGCAGCGACGCGGTTGTCGCCGTGCTGCAGCATCAGCAGCGTGCCCGCGACCACGCCGACGCCGAAGCTCGCGCGCAACAGTCGGACCCAGAATCGCCGGTGCGCCACCGACTGCTGCAGCACCGGCATGCGCAGTTTGCAGGGCCGCGTGCCGCCGGACTGCAATGCGAAGCCGGCGCCGAAGAGCAGCGCGAAGAGGGTGATCGACCTCGCGTCGAGCAGCGGCACCCCGAGCAGCGCGAAGCCGCGCAGCGCGTCGAGCAGTTCAAGGCGCCGAGTGGCTTGCGCTGACCCGGGCACTGCCGGGGATCGCGCGCGCGGCGCGGCGGTGTTCGAATGGCTCGGGGAGCCGCCCGCGGCTGAATAGCGCGGCGGCCTTGCAGGATCGGATGTCATCGGAGTTCGCAGGGTCGGGTCGGATGCCGGATGTCGGGCGGCTGCAGCGAGCCGCCCGTGCCAGACCTGCGATGCTATGAATCAGCATTGCGCGAACATTGCGCTGTTCGGCGCATGCGCCCCGCGCTCAGACGGCCAGGTTCTGCTCCACGTCCAGCGTCTTGCGGCGGGCCAGCGCGAGGTTCGACTTGGCTTTGTCGAGCACGAGGTAGACGAACAGGCCTTCCTTCTTCTGCATCGGCCGGATGATGTGGTACTGCCTGCCCAGAGTGATGAGGATGTCCTCGATGACGTCGTTCAGGCCCAGGTCACGCATGGTGCGCAGCTTGGCGCGGACCACTTCGGTGTTGCCCGCCGCCGCCACTTCCAGGTCGACGCCCGAGCCGATCTGGCCCAGGATCATGCCGCTGCTGGAGTCGACCAGTGCCGCGCACAGCGCGCCGTCGCAGGTCATCAGGTCGTCCATGGATTGCTTGATATTTGCCATCGGAATCTTTCCTAGTACCTCGCCCCTGAAAGTCGGCAGCCACCCGGGCGAAGAGGTGGGCGGCTGCCGGAGTCGAACCGGTGCGGCCGGGGCGGGCCCTCAGGCCTGCTGCAGCGACAGCGTTGCCTGCTTCGCGAAGTAGAGGACCTGGCCGATGATCGCGTCCTTGCCCGTGACGACGCTCACGATGAGGGTGATCTCCGGGTGGCGCGCCTGCAGCATCAGGATGTGGCCGTGGGTCGCTTCGATGGTCACGTTGTCGCAGGCGCCGAGGTTGCTTTCCTCGCCCGCGACCGCGCCCAGCGCCGCCAGAGAGCTGGCAATGGCCGAGAGGCGGGCCACCTGCGCGGTGTTCTCCACGCGCGCGGCCAGTTCCAGGCCGTCCTCGGTCGAGATCACGACCGCTTTCACGCCCTTGATCTCGCGCATCAGCGTGTCGATGGCGGCTTCGGCGGCGAGCTTGATTCTTGGCGTTATTTGCATGAGGACTCGAGGGTGAAGGACGGGGCTCAGGTTTCGAGCTGCAGCAGCAGCAACTCCAGCAGCTCGACCACCTGCCGTGCGTCGGTGACGTTGGCCGGCAGCACGGGGCAGAGCACGCCCCGGGATTCCATCCGCTGCGCATAGGCGTCGATGTCGGGCTGGGGGTGGGCTTCCATGCGGCCCACGGCGACCACGCAGGCGGTCCTGGCGATGAGTTCGGCAAAGCCGTCGAGGTAGACATCCAGGTCGGCCAGCGGATCGGGGCGGCTGTTGTCCACCAGGATCACCAGGCCGAGCGCGCCGCGCGCCAGGATGCGCCACATGAAGTCGAAGCGTATCTGGCCGGGCGTGCCGTACAGGCGCAGCTTCTCGCCGTTGTCGAGCGTGAGTTCGCCGTAGTCCAGGCCGACCGTGGTGGTGGCCTTGGCCACCGAGGTGTCGCTGTTGCGCACGTC
The DNA here is from genome assembly GCF_058809745.1 of Variovorax sp. MPBD4-3. Lineage (NCBI taxonomy): Bacteria > Pseudomonadati > Pseudomonadota > Betaproteobacteria > Burkholderiales > Comamonadaceae > Variovorax > Variovorax sp. MPBD4-3. The sequence goes on along the minus strand of NZ_JBXASW010000013.1, from coordinate 124,600 downwards.
GGTGCTGACCGGGGGTATCTCGCTCACGGCGCCGATGGCGGTGGTCTTGCCGGCGCCCATGGTGCCGGTGAAGAGGATCTTGTGTTCGACAGTCATTTGTGCCCGGTCGTCAGCAGGCCGAGGCGGCTGCGGATGCGCGCCAGCAGGCCGGGTTGCACGGGGTCGCGCGCCAGGGCCTGCGGACGGCTGTCGATCGGCAGAACCGAATCGGGCGCGGACGGCGTGGAAAGCGCGACCGGCAGCGTGGCGGCGGCGGCGGGCGCAGGCTGGCGGGCGCTTTCGAGCAACTCGGCGCGCCGCAGGTCTGAAAGGAAATCGAGGCAGTCCTGCGGCGCGAGGCCCGAGCGCTGCCGCAGCAGCAGCAGGGAGGTCGGCCGGCCGGTCATGAGGGTGGCCAGGCGAACGCGCGCGGGCGTCTCCAGCAAGGCGGCGGGCGGCCAGCGCAGCAGGCGGAATTCCTCGTCGTCGGCAATGTGGGTGCCGGGCGCCGCGATCCCGAGGCCGCGTGCGTGGACGACCATCGCGCCGAGCCGGTTGAGCGTGTTCTCCAACTCATCGGCATGCAGCGGCAGCGACAGGAAATGGCCGCCGCGCTGCGGATCGGGCTGGCCGATGGCCAGTACCGGCACGGCCGGCGCCGGATCGTCGGCTTCTGCGCTGGCTTGCCCGCCCACCACCCGGAGGTCTGCCTGGCCGGCCTTCCAGGCCCAGTGCTGGTGGGTGCGGTGGTCAAGCAGGCGGACCAGCGACTTGAGAAGCAGCTCTTCGCGGGGCGGCAACCCCTCGACGCTGAAGCTCAGCAAGGCGCGCTGGCCCTTGATCGCGGGAGTGGCGGCGCTCGTCATGGCAGGTATGCGTGACTGCGATGCGCCTCGACCAAGGGCGTCAGCATGGGGCGGATATGCCGGTTTGGATGCAACTCAGGCTCGCAGGAAAGGGTTGTATCAATATGTGTGACGATAAAAATATAACACCTGTTGCAAATAAAAACACAAGATTACGGACGAAGTTGTTGCGCCGAGCAACGGATTCGTTCACCGACACCGTGTCTTCGCGTAGGCGGATTCCTCAAGCGCCATTTGCCCCGGTTTTGCGGATTTAGCATGGCTCATCTGCCGAGGGAGGCAGAGATTTCTTCGCCGAACCATGTTTTTCCAAAGGAAGACGCTATGAACACCCTGAATCTCCGCACGCTTGCCGTTTCGTCTGCTGTCGCCCTGGCCAGCATCGCGTTTGTCGGTTGCACCACCACGAAGCCGCAGGACCAGGCCAGCAGCACGTCGTCGCGCACTTCGATCGACGCGCAGATCGACGCCTCGCTGTCCAAGCTGTATGACTCCGTGAAGGGCTCCCGCGAGTTGGTCGCGCGTTCGAGCGGCGTGCTGGTGTTCCCCGCCGTGGTGGGTGCCAGCATGGGCGTGGGCGCCGAATACGGCCGCGGCGCACTGCGCGTGAACGGGCGCACCCAGTCGTACTACAGCACCACCTCGGGCTCGCTGGGCTTCCAGGCCGGCGCGCAGTCGAAGGCGGTGGTCTACGTGTTCACCACGCAGGCTGCCCTGGACAAGTTCCGCAACAGCAAGGGCTGGACGGCCGGCGCCGACGCCACCGTGGCCGTTGCAACCATCGGTGCCAACGGCAGCGTCGACACCAATACCCTGCGCCAACCGGTCGTGGGCTTCGTGATGACCAACGTTGGCCTGGAAGCCGGCGTCTCGCTGTCGGGCGCGAAGATCACCGAAATCCAGCTGTAAGCTGACCGCGCGCTAAAAGCACTTAGTGGCCGAGCCGCGCCTGCAGCTCGGCCACTTGCTTGCGCAGGGCGTCGTTCTCCGCGGTCAGCTGCAGCACGCGCTCCTTCAGCAGCTGCACCGTGTCCGCGTCGGAGGACGATCCATCGTCGCCGGCCGCAGTTTCAGCGGGCTCCTCACGTGGTTTTTTCTTCGACTCGCGCACGCGCTTGGCCGCCTGCTTGAGTTCGTCCTTGCCGGCATTCGCCGCGGACACCTGTTCTTCGGCTGGCAACGTGGCCACCGCCGCGGCGGTGTTGATGGAAATCACGCCCGACTTCACGGCCGCCACCAGTTCAGGCGCGGCCTGCTTCTGGATTTTCTCGATCATCACGACCTGGCTGCTGCTCAGCCGCGCGGCCCTGGCAATGGCCTCGCGGCTGTTCAGCGGCGCGGGCGGCGGCAGGGGCACGGCGCCTTCCACGGCGCCGGTGTCGGCCGGCGGATCGACGTCGAACGGCGCATCTCCCGCCGGCGCCGGGGTGGCCGAGGCCATGCGGGCGCGTTGCTGATCCACGATGTCCTTCTTGCGCAAGGCGAGCACGCCGCGCAGGAAATCGGAAATGCTGCGCCGGCCGAGGTGCTGGTCGATCATCCACAGATGCACGTCGTCGATGCTCTTGAAGCGCGTGTTCTGCACGGTCTGGAACGGCAGGCCGTGCTTCTGGCAGATGCCGTAGCGGTTGTGGCCGTCGACCAGCACGTCCCCCCACAGCACCAGCGCGTCGCGGCAGCCTTCGGCCAGGATGCTGCGTTCCAGCGCTTCGTACTCCTCCGGCGTCAGTGGGTCGATATAGGCTTTGAGTTCTTCGTTGACGACGATGTTCATGGGTGCGGGATCGGGGAGAGGGGCGGAATTCTAGATGCCCGCCGATCCCCCGCTGCGCACCGCCCGTATATCGAGGGGCCTCTCCCATTGCAGAGGCGCGATGTCGCGGCACACGATCCGCATGCCGCTTGCGTCGGTGGCGGCGCAGACGGCAACCAGGTGCTCGGGCGTGGGCCTCAGTTGCCAGAAATGCCGATGCGGTGCGTTGTCGCCGCGCGCGTCACCCCACAGCGCGAATCCGATGCGGTCGTCGGCATCGTCCAGCGCGAAGCCGAAGCTGTCGAGCGGGATCTGCAGGCCCATTCCGCGCGCCTTGATGTAGCTCTCCTTCAAGGTCCACAACTCGAAGAAGCGATGCGCGCGCCGCGTGGGCGGCAACGCGGCCAGCGCCTTCGCCTCGGCCGGCGAGAAGAAGTGGTCGGCGAGCTCCAGAGAGGCCGTGCGGGCGAGGTTCTCGGCATCGACACCGATCTCGAGATTTCGCGCGAGCGCCAGCACGATCAGCCCGTCCGTATGGCTCAGGTTGAAATCCAGCCCGTCGACGGCCTGCGTCATCGGCTCTGCGATGCGAGGGCGGCCGAAGCTGCCTTCGGCAAAGCGCCAGTCCTGCGGCTTCACCGGTGCATAGCGCGACAGGACCGTGCGCACCAGCACCCGCGTCAGCAGGTGGCGATGCCGGTCGCGCTGGAAGTGGAAGCGCGCGGTCCGCGCAAGTTCATGAGGCTCCAGCAATGCACGGCAGGCCGCCTCCAGCGCCGGATCGCCCGATTCGCCGTGGCGGCAGAACCAGAGATGGATTTCGCCTGGAGGCAGGGGAAGGGTGGCGTCGGCTGGTGGCATGAGTGCGCCGATGAGCGCGGCCCGTTCAGCCGCGCTTGGGAATGCCCAGTCCCTTGACGACGGCGGGCCGCGCCACGAAGGCTTCGAGCACGCGAGCGACGTTCGTGAAATCGTTGAAACCCACCAGCTCGCCGGCCTCGTAGAAGCCGACGAGGTTGCGGATCCACGGGAAGGTGGCGATGTCGGCGATGGTGTAGCTGTCGCCCATGATCCATTCGCGGTTCGCGAGGTGCTTGTCGAGCACGCCGAGCAGGCGCTTCGATTCGCCCACGTAGCGGTCGCGCGGGCGCTTGTCCTCATAGTCCTTGCCGGCGAACTTGTTGAAGAAGCCGAGCTGGCCGAACATCGGGCCGATGCCGCCCATCTGGAACATCACCCACTGCAGGGTCTGGTAGCGGCCGGCGGCGTCCTGCGGAATGAACTTGCCGGTCTTCTCGGCCAGATACAGCAGGATCGCGCCCGACTCGAACAGCGCCAGCGGCTTGCCACCCGGGCCTTCGGGGTCGAGGATGGCGGGAATCTTGTTGTTCGGGTTGAGCGAGAGGAACTCCGGCGACATCTGGTCGTTGGTCTCGAAGCTCACGAGGTGCGGCTCGTAGGGCAGGCCGGTTTCCTCCAGCATGATCGACACCTTCACGCCGTTGGGCGTGGGCAGCGAATACAGCTGCAGCCGTTCAGGGTGCTGCGCGGGCCATTTCTTCGTGATGGGGAAGCTCGAGAGATCGGTCATGGGTGGTGTCCTTGGGTTCACGGAAACTGCAAGCGCCGGATTCTGCACGGGTCAGGCCGCCGGCGTGCGTGCGTGGCCTTGCAGCCGCGGCAACACCTCGCGCCCCAGTTCCTCGACCACCTCCGTGGCGGGCCGGGGGCCGCGCACCACGTTCATCAGCACATGCGCCACGCCGGCGTCTTCCATGCGATCGAGATAGGCCACCAGCGCGTCGCGCCCGGTGCGCAGGCCGAGCTCGATGGGCTCGGCCGGCGCGGCGGGGTCTTCGAGCAGGTCGATCTGCAGCGACTGGACGAAAGGCTTGGGCTCGCCGTCCGCGCGCTCGCGCAGCGCGGTCTGCCACAGGCCGATGCGGCCCTGCTGGCGTGCCTCGTCGCGGTGGTAGGTGGCCCAGCCGTCGGCATGGGCGGCGGTCCATTGCAGCGACTGGCGCGCCGAGCCCACCACCAGCATGCCGATGCGTTCGGCGGGTGGCGCCATCAGGTCGTGGCCGCGGGTGGCTTCGCGCAGCGCGGCGCGCCCGGCTTCATCGGGTGAGAGCGCCGAGCGCACCAGGTTCCAGCGCTCGCGGAAAGCGTCGCCGCGCAGCGCGATGTCTTGCCTGAAGATGGCGAATTCGGCCTCGCGGTCGCCCGAGCCCAGGCCGAGGATGAAGCGCTCGCCGGACAGCCGGTTCAGCGACAGCGCCGCCTTGGCCACATGCAGCGGATGGCGCAGCGGCAGCACTGCCGCGGCCGTGCCGAGCGCGATGCGCCGCGTGGCGCCCGCCAGCATCGCGAGCCACACGAAGGGTTCGTCGAGCACCGATATCTCTTCGCCCTGCGGCACCATCACCGGCACGTCGCGCGTCCACAGCGCGGCAAAGCCGAGCCGGTCGGCGAGGGCGGCAACTTCGCGCTCCGCTTCGGGGTCGGCCATGGCGCCGTTGGCGCGGGCCACGGGCGTCATCAGGCCCAGTGTGAGTCGGCCGGCGAGCAAGGTCCGCCGGTAGGCGGTGTTGAAGGGAGGCATGTACGGAAGACGCGAAGGCGCACGTGAGGTCCTGAAAATGATGATCGCACGTGCGATCGCATCGCCTTACACGCGTTGAGCGCGCTTGGGTGCTGCCGGCGCGGGCTTGGCCTGCAGCGAGAACAGCCGCACGATGGACTGCCGCACGTCGGCCTGCATCGCGGCCACCGCGCCGGCGTCGCCCGAAAGATGCTTGAGCAGCGCCTGCTGGAACAGCCCGTCGAACAGCGCGTAGGTGGCCGAGGGCGTCAAGCCGGGGTCTTCGCCGGACAACTCGGCAAAGCGGCTCATGATGCGCCAGATCATGTCTTCCAGGCTCTTGTCGATCTGCACGACGTCGGAGCGGAACGCTTCCTCGAACAGGGCCTGCGAACGCAGGTCGTACCAGAGGCGGTGCACATGGCCTTCGTCGCGCAGCGTGTCGGCCAGGCTCTGCAGGAAGCCTTCCATCAGCTCGTCGCAGGTGTTCGCGCTGTCGACCGCATGGTCGTAGCGGGTGACGCAGCGCGCCTTGTACTGCTTGACGCTGCAGATGATCAGGTCGATCTTGTCGCTGAAGTAGTAGTGCAGCACGCCGTGCGAGAACTCGGAGTTCTGCGCGATCTCGCGCAGGCTGGTGCGCGCATAGCCCAGCGCGGCCAATGTGGTGAGTGCGGCCTCGCCCAGTTCCGCACGTCGCTCCGAGAACTTGTCGATCCTTGCCTTGGGCACGCGCTCCGCTGGCTTCTTTGTTGAGCGTTGTTCTGTCGTCATTTCAAAACGGACCGCTTGCATGCCGGCCCCCTGTATCCGTGTTGATTGCAAACCATAGCACGCAAGCGGGAGAACCCGCATCCGGCATGTCACGCATGCCATTCTATGGATTCTTGACACTCGTCAAATAAATCCTTGACACGTGTCAAGTCGATTTCTAGCATGGCCGCTCCATCTCACAAACATATCCACAGGAGACAAGTGATGGCCAAGTTCGACTTGAAAGGGCGCCGTGCGCTCGTGACGGGCGGCGCGCGCGGCATTGGCGCGAGCATTGCCGAAGCGCTGGCGGCGGCCGGTGCGTCCGTGATGATCGGCGACGTGCTCGCCGACCTCGGGCGGGAGACCGCCACCCGGCTTTCTTCTTCAGGCGCGAAGGTGGGCTTCGTTCCGCTCGACGTCACGAAGGACGGCGACTGGGCCTCGGCCACCGAGACCACGGTGAAGGAGCTCGGCGGCTTCGACATCCTCGTCAACAACGCGGGCATCGAGATCACCTCTCTGGTGATCGATGTCGACGGCGACGACCTGCGCCGCATGCTCGACGTCAACGTGGCCGGCACGCTGCTCGGCATGAAGCACGCGTTCCGCGCGATGCGCCCCGGCGGCAGCGCGGGCGGCGGCGGGGCGGTGGTCAACATCGCTTCTGTCGCGGCCACCATCGCGTTCCCGGCCATCGCCGGCTACTCGGCCACCAAGTCGGCGGTCGACCGCGCCACGCGCGTGGCCGCCATGGAGTCCGGCAAGCTGGGCTATGGCGTGCGCGTGAACTGCATCTACCCGGGGCTGGTGCCCACCGACATGGGCATGAAGCTCGCCAGCGACATCGTGGCCGCTGGGCTCGCGCCCAGCGTGGAAGCGGCCGTGGGCGACGTGGTCGGCCAGACGCCGCTCGGGCGGCTGGGCGAGGTCGGCGACATGGCCGACGTGGTGGTCTTCCTCTGCAGCGACGCAGCCCGGTTCATCACCGGCGCCGGCCTCGCGGTGGACGGCGGCATGGGCATGTGAGCACACGACATCAAGGAGAAACAACATGAGCAGCAGCAAGAAGAAGCCCGTCGTCGTCTACGGCGCCTCCGGCTACACCGGACGCCTGATCTGCGAGTACCTGCGCGAGTACAACATTCCCTTCGTTGCAGCGGGCCGCAGCGCGCAGAAGGTGGAAGCGGCGATGAAGTCCAACGTGCCCGGCATCGAGACCGCGAACTACGAGGTGGTGGAGGTGGCGCATTCGGTGGGCGCGCTCACCGAGCTCTTCACCGGCGCATCGGTGGTGCTCAACACGGTGGGGCCTTTCGCCAAGTTCGGCCCCGAGGTCGTCGAAGCCTGCCTGGCCGCCGGATGCCACTACACCGACACCACCGGCGAGCAGGACTGGCTCATCACGCTCGAGCGCGAATGGGGCGACAGGTTCGCCAAGTCCGGCCTGCTGCTCTCGCCGGGCCTGGCGCAGATGTACACCACCGGCGAGATCGCGGCGCAACTGTGCCTGGAGACGCCGGGGCTCGACACGCTGGACATCGCGGTGTTCTGGGGCGGCAGCCCGACCATCGCGTCGACCCAGACCATCCTGGTCAATGCGGCCACCTCCAAGGCCTACTACCTGGAGCAGAACGAGTACGTCGAATGGCAACCCGACGCCGGCCTGTACCACCTGTCGATTCCGGGCCAGCACGAGGCGGCGCTGGCATTGCCGTGGGGCGGCACCTCGCACCCGGTGTGGTTCAAGCGCGATCCGCGCGTGGCCAACGTGAAGGTGCTCGGCGGCGTCTTCAACAAGGCGCTGATGCAGGGCGTGCCGCAGATCGTCGCCGCCGCGCTCAAGGCCACCGAGGGCATGAACGACGAAGACCGCTATGCCGCGCTGGCCAAGACGGCGGCGGGCGTGATGAACACCATGCCCCCGCGCGAGAACCCGCGCATCAACAAGTCCGTCGATTCTGTGCATGCCTCCGGCCCGCTGGGCCGTGTGCACTGCGTGATCTTCGGCAACTGCAACTACAAGCAGACCGGCTTGCTGCAGGCCTATGCCGCCGCCTCGCTGCTGCAGCAGCCGCCCAGGCGGGCCGGCTTCGCCTCGGGTTGCCAGGCCTTCGGGCATCGTGAGCTGCTGGGTGCGCTGCGCAGCTTCGGGCTGGTGCAGGAGCCGGCGCTCACGCGGCTGGGCTGACGCCATGCGCCTCGTCGACTACCTCGACAAGGGCGCCCAGCTGGGTGCCCATGCGCCGTGCCTGACCCTGGGCACCACCGACCTGAGCTACGCCCAGGTGCAGCGCATCAGCTGGCGCGTGGCACGCGGCCTGCAGCGCGCCGGCGTGCGGCCGGGGGACAAGGTGGCCGTGCTCTCGAGCAACGACGCGACGGCTTTCGCCACGGTGTTCGGCATCTCGCGCGCGGGCTGCGTGTGGTGCCCGGTCAATCCACGCAACGAGGCGAGCGAGAACGCCTTCGTGCTCGATGCGTTCGACTGCACGTGCCTGCTCTTCCACGGCAACTACGCCGACATGGTCGGCCAGATGCGCCCGCAGTTGCCCAGGCTGCGGGCGCTGGTCTGCCTCGACGGGCGGCAGCCCTTCGCGCCCTCGCTGGAAGACTGGCTCGAAGGGCTGGACGACTCGCCCATCGACATCTCGCCGCCCGACGACGTGGCCATGATCGCCGGCACCGGCGGCACCACCGGTCAGCCCAAGGGCGTGATGCTGTCGGGCCGCAACCTCGAGGCGATGTCGGCGCTGACGCTCATGGGCTATCCCTTCGAAGGCCGGCCCGCCTACCTGGCGCTTGCGCCGCTCACGCATGCGGCCGGCGTGCTGTGCCTGCCGGTGATGGCGCTCGGCGGGCGGGTGGTGATCATGCCCAGGCCCGACCTGGGCGAGTTCCTCGGGCTCATCGAGTCGCACCAGATCACCCACACCTTCCTGCCGCCCACGCTCATCTACATGCTGCTGCAGCATCCGCAGCTCGCCTCGGCGCAGCTCGATTCGCTGCAATGCTTCTGGTATGGCGCCGCGCCCATGTCGGCCGCGCGGCTCGAGGAGGCGCTGCACAAGATCGGCCCCGTCATGGCGCAGCTCTTCGGCCAGACCGAGGCGCCGATGATGATCTCGATGATGTCGCCGCGCGAGCACTTCAACGCAGACGGCACGGTTGCGGGCCATCGGCTTTCCTCTGCCGGCCGGCCCGGCCCGCTGGTGCAGGTGGGCGTGATGAACGGCGACGGCGCGTTGCTGCCCGCCGGCGAGAGCGGGGAGATCGTGGTGCGCGGCTCGCTCGTGATGCAGGGCTACTACAAGGACCCGCGCGCCACCGAGGAAGCGAGCCGCTTCGGCTGGCACCACACGGGCGACATCGGCTACCTCGATGCCGACGGCTACCTGTACATCGTCGACCGCGCGAAGGACATGATCATCTCCGGCGGCTTCAACGTCTACTCCGCCGAGGTGGAGCAGGCGCTGATGCAGCACCCGGACGTGCAGGACAGCGCGGTGGTCGGCCTGCCCGACGAGAAGTGGGGCGAGCGCGTGGTGGCCGTGCTTCAACTGCATGCCGGGCGGCAGGTCGACGTGGAAGAGATCAAGGCCTTCGCCAAGTCGCGCATCGGCAGCGTGAAGGCGCCCAAGCAGATCGAGGTGTGGCTCGACCTGCCGCGCTCCAAGGTGGGCAAGGTGCTGAAGAAAGACGTGCGCGCGACGTTGCTGAAGGCCGCCGGTCAGCCGCGCGTGTAGTTGTCCTGGTGCGCCTTGCGCAGTTCGAACTTCTGGATCTTGCCGGTGGACGTCATCGGCAATGCCGCCAGGAAGATGATCTGCTTGGGCACCTCGAAGCCGCCGAGGTGCTCCTTGCAGTGCGCCGTGAGCGCGGCTTCGTCGAAGTCCGCGGGCGCATCGGGGCGGCGCGTCACGAAGGCGGTGATGGCCTCGCCCCAGTGCTCGTGCGGCAGGCCCACCACGGCGGCGTTCATCACGCCCGGGTGGCGCAGCAGCACTTCCTCGACCTTGATGGAGGGCACGTTCTCGCCGCCCGACTTCACCATGTCCTTCAGGCGGTCGAGGAAGATGAGCTGGCCGTCGTCGTCCATCCTGCCGAGGTCGCCGGAGTGGTGCCAGCCGAAGCGCTGGGCATTGGCGGTGGCCTCCGGGTCCTTGTAGTAGCCCAGCATCACGTTGGGCCCGCGAAAGACGATCTCCCCGACCTGCCCGGGGGCCAGCAGTTCGCCGCCGTCGCCCATCACCGCGACCTCGTTCACCAGCGTGCCCACGCCCCAGTAGGAGCCGAAGCGCTTGCGCTGCTCGCTCGCCTCGAAGATGGTGGCGCCCGGATACATCTCGGTCTGGCCCGACACCAGCGCGAAGCTGGGGCAGAACTCGTCGAGCAGGCGCAGCAGCAGCGTGCGCGACATCGGCGCCATCGCATATACGCACAGCCGCAGGCTCGACAAGTCGCGTGAGGCGCGCTGCGGATGGGCCAGCAGCGCGCCGTACATCATCGGCAGGCCCACGGCCACGGTGATCCTGTGGCGCTCGATGGCGGCCAGCATGGCGCCGGGGTCGAAGCCGCGCAGCACGACCACCGCGCCACCCACCGACAGCGCCGACATCAGCACCGTGTGCTGCCCGCAATGGAACAGCGGCAGCACGCTGCTCCACACATCGGCGCGCTCGGGGCTGCTGCCCCATTCGACCATGTTGCTGAGCAGCACCGAATGCACTGAAGCGTGCGAATGCATCACACCCTTCTGGCGTCCGGTGGTGCCGCTGGTGTACATGATGAGCGCGAGGTCGGTGCTGTCGATGCCCACGTCGGGCAGCGTCTCTGGCCCTTGCGCGATGGCCTGCGGCACCGTCGCCAGGCCCGGCGGCGGCGTATCGCCGTCGAGCACGCACAGCAGGGGAGACACGCCCGTGGCCTGCAGCAGTTCACGCAGCTCCGGCTTCGTATGCAGCGCGGTGTCGATCACCACGTGCCGCACTTCGGCGTGCGCAAGGATGTAGCCGATGGCGTCCACCGCCAGCGCGGTGTTGATCGGCACCCACACCAGCCCGGCCTTCTGGATGCCCAGCATGGCGATCACCATCTGGGTCGAGTTGTTGCACAGCATGCCCACGCGCGCCCCCTTGGCGAGGCCGAGGCCCAGCAGGTGGTGCGCAAAGCGGTTCGACGCCGCGTCGAGCGCGCGGTAGGAGAGGCGATGTTCGCCCTCTATCAGCGCCGTGCGCTCGCCGAAGCGGCGCGCGGAGCGATGGATCACGTCGCCCAGGGTTACGCGTGAAATGCGCGCGTGAAGGCGCGGGGCCGACGAGGGCGCGAGGCTGGTGACGGCCGTGGTGGTGGCTGCAGGCATGCTTGTGTCTCCGTTCTTCGTTCGTTGAGGCGCAGCCTAAGGCCGGCCCCCGCGTCGCGTCTTGCGAAGACTGGCTGCGCGCAGCCGCTGCGGCCTTGCCTAGAAGCGGGCCTTCAGGAAAGCCGAGGGGCCTTGCAGCCGCACCTTCAGGCGCGTGTCCGCAAAGTCGGCGTCGCGGGTGAGGTCGATGTTGGTCACGTTGTAGGCGAGCACCAAGCCGACGTTCTTCACCGGGAACCACTCCACACCCGCGGAGGCGTTGTAGATGTTGCCGTGGAAGCGGCCGCCGTTCTTCCACACGCCCGAGGCGTCTGCGAACAGCCGGAGGTCCGGCGTGATGGCATGGCGCACGCCGATTTCCAGCAGCGGCGCGATCGCGTTGTCGCTCGAACTCTGGCTGTACGTGCCGACCTGTCCGTTGACCACGGCGCTGGCGCTCGCTCCCAGCGTCGCGCGGTAGTAGGCCGCGCCGGCGCCCAGGCCCAGCACCGTGTTGCCACTGCCGATCCACCACTTGTACGACAGCTTGGCGAAGTCCAGCTTGGTGCTGATGTTGGCGTTGCCGAAGGTGTTGAGCGAGCCGAAGCTGCCGAAGCTGTTGTTGCTCGCGATGCCGCCCGAGTAGTCGCGCTTGTATTGGTAGTAGTCGAAGGAAATGCCCTGGCTGTCGCCGAGCAGCACGTCGGCGCTGACGCGCGGCATGGTCACGCGGCCGGGCTTGATGTCGCCCGACTGCAGCGAGCCGTAGGGCGAATTGACGGAAGCGTTGAACTTGGGGTCGGCGTTGTAGCCGCCCACGGAGAAGCTGAAACGGTCGAGCGCCGGCGACGGATCGGCGAGTGCGGGCGCGGCGGCGAACAGGAAGCCTGTGCCGACGAGCGCGCCGATGGCGCCGAAGCGGACGGTCCAGTCGAAAGGACGGGAATGAAGCTGCAACATGAAAATGGATCCTTCAGATGGAAAAGAAAAGCCTCGCGCATGCGCATTCCGGAGCAGCTCCCTGAGGGCGGCCGGCAAGGTAGTGGAAGCGCGTGATCAATTACATGCGCGCTCGGCGGCTGCGTGTGTAGGACTTTCTTGATGGTCGCCGACTGCGCGAGTTTTTTGCCGTCACGGGCACGTGTGCGGCGCTACAGTCGCCGCATGCGCGAACACCTCTCCACCACCACCGGGCCCCAGCGTCTTCTCTACGGCAGTCTCACGGGCGCCGCGGTCGCGTTGGTGCCATGGCCCATGAGCGGCATGGCGCGCGGACTGGCCGGATGGTGTGCCGGCGTGCTGGTCTACCAGGTGCTCACCTGGTGGCTGGCCGAAACCTTCGACGCGCGCCGCACGCGCGAGCGCGCGCAGTCGCTGGACCAGCCCAACGTGGTGATCCTGGTGTCGATGCTGGTGGCAGTGGGCGTGAGCGTGGTGGCCATCGCCATGCTGCTGCAGGAGGTCAAGCAGCTCGACGGCTGGGAGCGTGCCGCGCACGTCGCGCTCGGGCTGGTGGCGCTCGCGGGGTCGTGGCTGATGATGCATTCGATCTACGCGTTCCATTACGCGCACCGCTACTACATCGACCAGAAGAGCGGCAGGCCCGACGGCGGCCTCGACTTTCCGGGCAAGGACGACGCCCCCGACTACTTCGACTTTCTCTACTACTCCTACGTGATCGGCATGACCTCGCAGGTCTCCGACGTGCAGGCCACGTCGAAGGAGATGCGCCGCATCACGCTGATCCACAGCGTGCTGTCGTTCACCTTCAACATGCTGGTGCTGGCCCTGTCGGTCAACGTGGTGGCCAGCGCCTTTTCCTGAGCGCGCGGCGGGATGCTCAGGCCGCGGCCTTGCGCGGCCGGCCGAACTTGACGATGCCGGTCGACAGCGCCACGCCGCAAACGATGACGGCCGCGCAGATCAGCATCCACTGCGTGATGCGCTCGTCGAGGAACACCGCGCCGTAGAAGAGCGCGAACACCGGCACCAGGAAGGTCACAGTCAGTGCGCGTGCGGGGCCGGCGCGCTCGATCAGCCTGAAGAACAGGATGTAGGCGATGCCCGTGCAGGCGATGCCCAGCGCCAGCAACGCGAGCCATGCGCGCAGGCTCGGCATCTGCGCAGGCCACAGCCAGAAGGCGGGGATGGCCAGGAACAGCGTGGCGCCGATCTGGCTGCCGGTGGCCGTCGTCAGGGCCGGCACGCCGCCCAGGTGGCGGCGCGTGGCGCTGGCCGAGATGCCGTAGCACAGGCACGCACCCAGGCAGGCGAGCACGGCCCACAGCGCCGAATGGCCGGTGGCGCCCGCATGCAGGCCGGCGCTGCGGCTCGCGAGCATCGCGACGCCGGCAAAGCCGATCACCAGGCCCACGATGCGCGAGCCCGCGGGCCGTTCGCGGAACCAGGCCCAGGCCACCAGTGCGCCGAACATCGGCGTGGTGGCGTTGAGCACCGCGGCCAGGCCGGTGTTGATGGTCAGCAGCGCGAAGCAGAACAGCGCGAACGGCATGCCCGAATTGAAGACGCCGACCGCGAAGCTGGCCTTCCAGTGCTTTGCGATGGCCGGGCCCTGTCCGCGCAGCAGCGCAATGGGCAGCAGGAACAGCGCCGCGATGGCCACCCGCACGGCCGCCGTCGGCAAGGCGCCGAACTCCGCCGCGCCGATGCGCATGAAGAGAAAGGATGCGCCCCAGAGTGCCCCCAGCAGTACCAAATCGACAAGCCACGCTGCGGATTTGGCGGGCGCGACGGCCTTGGCGGGAATGTTGTTGTTCGTTGTGCTCATGCGGCTTTTTTCGTTCTTCCTGGTGGTTGCCTTACAGCGCGCCTTCCAGTTCCAGGAGGGCCGTCTTGCGTTCGAGCCCGCCAGCGTAACCGGTCAGCGAACCGTCGGCGCCCAGCACGCGGTGGCAGGGCACGATCACGCTGATCGGGTTGCGCCCCACGGCCGCGCCCACGGCGCGCACCGCGGTGGGGTTGCCGAGCTTGGCGCTCAGCGTGCCGTAGGTGAGCGTGGCGCCGGCCGGAATTGTCAGCAACTGCTGCCACACGCTCTGCTGGAACGCGGTGCCGTGCGAGAGGTCGAGTTTCATGTCGAAGTGGTCGCGCTTGCCGGCGAAGTAGTCGTGCAGCTGCGCGGCCGCTTCCACCAGCGCGGGGTGGTCGTCCTTGGCGATCCAGCCCGTGGTGTCGGGCCAGTGGCGCTGCTGGTCGAACCAGACGCCGGCCAGGCCCTGGTCGGTCGCCGCCATCGTGATGCCGCCCAGCGGCGTATCGATGTGCGACGTGTAGATGAGCTTGCTCTTGAACTTCATGGCATTTCAGGCGGTGAGGCCTGCCGTGGTGATGAGGGGAGACGCAGCCGTGGCCGCGGTAGCAGTGGAGGGCGCCGAAGGCGCGTGCCATGCGCGCAGCACCGCGTAGCTGCGCCAGGGGCGCCAGGCTTGCGAGGCCTCGCTGGCAGCGCGCGCGGTGGTCACGCCCAGCGCCTTCTGCAACGCAACGTCGCCGGCCGGGAAGGCGTCGGGCCAGCGCAGTGCGCGCATCGCGATGTACTGCGCGGTCCAGGCGCCGATGCCGGGCAGTTCCTGCAGCGCCGCGATGGTCGAGGGCACGTCGGCCCCCGCATGCAGCGCCAGCCTGCCGTCCGCGACCTCGCGGGCGATGGCCTGCAGGGCGGCCTGCCGCTGGCGCACGATGCCCAGCTGCCCCAGCGCGTCGCCGCTCGCCTGGGCGATTGCGGCCGGCGTGGGAAACAGCCGGTCGAGTCCTTCGATGGGCGTCGCGATGGTTTCGCCGAATGCCGCCACCAGCCGCGAGCCCAGCGTGCGCGCCGCGGCCACCGTGATCTGCTGGCCCAGCACCGCGCGCACCGCCAGCTCGAAGCCGTCGACCGCGCCGGGCACGCGCAGGCCGTCGCCGTGCGGGAAGGCCGCATGCAGCGCGGCGTTGATGGCCATCGGCTCTGCGTCGAGGTCGAACAGCGCGCGGGCGCGGCTGATGACGATAGGCAGCACGGCGGCCAGCGAGTCGCTGACCGACAGCAGCGCCTGTTCGCGCTCGAGGTCGAAGCGCAGTTGCAGCCAGCCGGCATGCGCCTGCCCACCCTGCTGGATGCGCAGGGTGCGTGCCAGCTTCACATAGGCGGGCGTGCTGCCCTTGGCCGGCTCCTTGCCGTCGGCCGTGGCCACCACTTCGATGCCGCGCAGCGCACGGCGCGCGAAGAAGCCGAGCATGGCGTTGTCGTCGTAAGGCGGCCTGAAACCCAGCCGCACCTCGATGGCCCGGCCCGCGCCGCTTTCCACTGCCGCGCCGCCGGCACGGCGCAGTGCGCTCGGGTTGAGGCCGTAGTGCTCCACGAATGCGGCATTGAAGCGCCGCACGCTCGCAAAGCCGCTGGCCAGCGCGACCTGCGTCATGGGCAGGCGGGTGTCGGCGATCAATTGCTTGGCGGCCAGCAGGCGGCGCGTCTGCAGGTACTGCAGCGGCGACACCCCGAACTGCGCCTCGAAGATGCGGCGCAGATGTCGGTCGCTCACGCCCAGGCGGGCCGCGATCTGCGCCGCGCCGGGGCCGTCCTCGGACCATGCATCGGGCTCGTCGATCAGCCGCGCGGCCTGCAGCGCGAGGATGCGGGAGGCGTCCTCGGTCGACCAGCTGGCCGCGCGCGGCGCCAGCTCCGGCCGGCATCGCAGGCAGGGACGGAAGCCCGCGGCCTCCGCCTGCGCCGCGTGGCGGAAGAACCGGCAGTTCTCGCGCCGCGGCAGCTTGACGCGGCAGACCGGCCGGCAATAGATGCCAGTGGAGGTCACGGCGGTGAAGAACGACCCGTCGAAGCGCGCGTCGTGCGTCTTCATCGCCAGGTAGCAGGCGTCGCTCTCGAGCGCTTCGGTGGGGGCGTGGGTGGAAGGCATGGGGAAATGATACGGTTTCGACTCGTTTCAACTGGCCGTTTTCGGACATGTGGCACCCCGGGGCGTTGCCTACAATGGCCCGTTTACAAACCCAGCAGGAAACCGCATTCCATGCAGCTCAGCGCGTCGATCTTCAAGGCCTATGACATTCGCGGCGTCGTGCCGGTCACTCTCGACGCCGAAGTGGCGCAAGCACTCGGGCGGGCCTTCGGCAGCGCCGCCCGCGCCGCCGGTGAAAAGTCGGTGGCCGTTGGACGCGACGGCCGTCTGTCGGGCCCGATGCTGGTCGAAGCGCTGATCAAGGGCCTGGTGGAAACCGGCATCGAGGTGATCGACGTGGGCGCCGTCACCACGCCGATGCTGTACTTCGCGGCCCACACGCTGGCCTCCAGCGGCATCCAGGTCACGGGCAGCCACAACCCCAAGGACTACAACGGTTTCAAGATGGTGTTGGCCGGCCGCGCCATCTACGGCGAAGAGATCCAGGGCCTGCGCAAGACCATGGAAGCCGGCACCGCGCAGCTCGCCCCCGGCGGCAGCGTTCGCAAGGTCGACGTGACCGAGGCCTATGTGAAGCGCATCGCCGGCGACATCAAGCTGGCCCGGCCCATGAAGATCGTGGTCGACTCCGGCAACGGCATCGCGGGTGCCACCGCGCCGGCCATCTTCCGCGCCATCGGCTGCGAAGTGACCGAGCTGTTCAGCGAGGTCGACGGCGACTTCCCCAACCACCACCCCGATCCGAGCAAGCCCGAGAACCTCAAGGACCTGATGGCCGCGCTAGCCTCGGGCGACGCGGAGCTGGGCCTGGCCTTCGACGGCGACGGCGACCGCCTGGGCATCGTCACCAAGGACGGGCAGAACATCTTCCCCGACCGCCAGATGCAGCTGTTCGCGCAGGACGTGCTGTCGCGCGTGCCGGGCGGCACCATCATCTTCGACGTGAAGTGCTCGCAGCGCCTGGCCCCGGCCATCGAGGCGGCTGGCGGCAAGGCCATGATCTACAAGACGGGGCACTCGCTCATCAAGGCGAAGATGAAGGAAGTCGATTCGCCGCTGGGCGGAGAGATGAGCGGCCACATCTTCTTCAAGGAGCGCTGGTTTGGCTTCGACGACGGCACCTATGCGGGCTGCCGCCTGCTCGAGATATTGAGCAAGAGCCCCGACGCGAGTGCGGTGCTCAATGCCTTGCCCACCAGCTTCTCGACGCCCGAGCTGAACGTGGCCTGCGCCGAGGGCGAGCCCCACGCGGTGGTCGACAAGCTCGTGAAGAGCGCCGATTTCGCGGCGCCGGCCAAGGTGTCGACCATCGACGGCCTGCGCGTCGACTGGCCAGACGGCTTCGGCCTGATCCGCGCGTCGAACACCACCCCCGTGCTGGTGCTGCGCTTCGAAGGCCAGACCGATGCCGCGCTCAAGCGCATCGAGGCCGAGATGCTGGCGCTGCTGCGTACCGCCAAGCCCGACGCCCAACTGGCGGCAGCCGCCCACTGAGCCTGTGCGTTCGCTACTGCTGCGCCTCTACGGCGTCTTCACCACCGCTGTGCAACCGCTGGTCCGCCGCAAGCTGCGGCGCCGTACCGTGGCCGAGCCCGGCTATGGCGTGGCCGTCGAGGAGCGCTTCGGCCGCTACGACGAGTCCATCACCGGCCATGCCCAGTGCTGGGTGCATGCGGTCTCGCTCGGCGAGACGCGCGCGGCCGCCATCCTGATTGCCGAATTGCGGCGGCAGTATCCGGGCGTGCCGATCCTGCTCACGCACGGCACCGCCACCGGCCGCGAGGAGGGCGCCAAGCTGCTCGAGCCGGGCGACACCCAGGTCTGGCAGCCGTGGGACACGCCGGGCGCCGTGGCACGCTTTCTCGACAAGTTCCAGCCGCGCATCGGCGTGCTGATGGAAACCGAGGTCTGGCCCGAGATGGCCGCCGCCTGCGCCGAGCGCCGCATTCCGCTGGTGCTGGCCAATGCGCGCCTGAATGAAAAATCGCTGGCGGCCGCCGAGCGCCTTGCCTGGCTCTCGCGGCCCGCCTACTCGGCCCTTGCCGCCGTGTGGGCGCAGACCGAGGCCGATTCGCACCGGCTCGTGTCGCTCGGCGCCAAGGTGGCCGGTGTGTACGGCAACCTCAAGTTCGACGCCACGCCCGACGCGCGGCAGCTCGCCACGGCCATGTCGCTGCGCGAGCACCTGCCGCGGCCGATGGTCGTGCTCGCCAGCTCGCGCGACGGCGAAGAGCGCATGCTGCTCGAAGTGCTCAAGCGTTTCGGCGCGACCTCGCCGGTGCCGCCGGAGCAGGGCGCGGTGCGCTCCATCGCCAAGCGTGTGCACGAGGTGCAATGGATGATCGTGCCGCGCCATCCGCAGCGCTTCGACGAAGTGGCGGCGCTGATCGAGGCCGAAGGCTTTGCGGTGGCGCGGCGCAGCGCGGCGGGTCAGCCGGCCGAATCGGAAATCTGGCTCGGCGATTCGCTGGGCGAGATGGCGCTCTACTACGGCCTGGCCGACGTGGCGCTGCTCGGCGGCAGCTTCGAGCCGCTGGGCGGGCAGAACCTCATCGAGCCTGCGGCCTGTGGCTGCCCGGTGGTCATGGGACCGTCGACCTTCAACTTCGCGGAAGCGGCGCAGTTGTCTCTGGCCGCGGGCGCATCGCTGCGCGTCGAGGGCATGGAGCAGGCGGTGACGGCGGCGCTGAAACTGGTCGAGAACCCCGAGCGCCGCGCGGCGATGGCCCAGGCCGCACAGGCTTTTGCGTCGTCGAACCGCGGAGCGGCCGAGCGCACGGCGGCAGCGGTGCTGGCGATCGCGCAGGCTGCCGATCCCGTGGACACCGTGAACGCGCCGCTGGAAGACGACCAGCCGCCGCGCGCCGAACCCACGCTGGACTGACCGAGCCCGCATTGCTCCTTCCCCCGGAAGGGGAGGGAGAAAGACGAATGCCTCAGCGAACCGGCGGATTCAGGATCACCGGCGGCACGGGCGGCGTCGGCATCGTCGGTGCGGGCGGATTGAACGGCTGCACCGGCACCGGCGGAATCACGGGAATGCTCGGCGGCACCACCGGTTGCTGCTGCTGCGGCGGCGAGCGGTCGGGCGCGGTGGCCGAGGGCACCGCCGGCACGCCGGCGTTGCTGGCCAGCGTGGCGTTGATCGCATTCATGTCGTCGGTGGTCAGCGTGCCGTTGGCCTGGCGCAGCTTCAGGTTGCCCAGCAGCACGTTGTAGCGCGCCTGTGCGAGGTCGCGCTTGGTCTGGAACAGCTGGCTCTGCGAATTCAGCACGTCGATGTTGATGCGCACGCCCACCTGGTAGCCCAGCCGGTTCGCATCGAGCGCGCTCTGGCTGGAAGACTCGGCGGCCTCCAGCGCCTTCACCTGCCCCGCACCCGAGACCAGCCCGAGGTACGCCGCGCGCGTGGCCTGCGCCACGTTGCGGCGCGTGCCTTCGAGCACGCTGCGCGACTGGTCTTCGAGCGCCAGCGTTTCCTTGATGCGGTTCTCGGTCGCGAAGCCGGCGAACAGCGGCAGGTTGAAGGTGACGCCGACCGTGGCCGCGTTGGCGCGCGTGCCCACCGTGCTGGTGGTGGTGCCGGTCGGATTGCGCGTGACGTTGTAGCCGAGGTTGGCGTCCAGCGTGGGCTTGTGGCCGGCCTTGGCCTTCTCCACTTCGAGCCCGGCCACGTCGACGCCCAGGCGCGCCTGCTTGATCGCGGGGTGCACTTCGTCGGCCTGCGCGACCCAGGCGTTGATGTCCGCGGGCATGGCCGTGGGCAGCACCACCGGCACCGCCAGCGGCACCGGCACGCTGCCGGGGCGGCCGACCAGCTGGTCGAGCACCACCTTCTTGACCTGCAGGTCGTTCTCGGCGGCGATTTCCTGCGCGATCACCAGGTCGTAGCGGGCCTGCGCTTCGCGCGAGTCGGTGATGGTCGAGGTGCCGACCTCGAAGTTGCGCTTGGCCGATGCCAGCTGCTCGGCCACGGCCACCTTCTGGGCGCGCACGAGCGCCAGGCTGTCCTGGCTGGCGAGCACGTCGAAGTAGGCCTGGCTCACGCGCACGATCAGGTCCTGCTCCGCAATGGTGAACACCGCCTGCGCGATGTCTGCCTGGCGCTTGCCCTGCTCGTAGGTGGCCCAGTTGGCCGGGCGGTACAGCGGCTGCGTGGCGTTGATGCCGACGTTCTGGGTATTGAAGTCGCGCGGGGTGGTGGTACCGCGCCCGGCGCCCGTGAGGGTGTCGATCTCGATGTCGCTGCGCGTCACGCCGGCCGTGAGGCCGACCGCCGGCAGGATGCCGGCCTTGGCCTGCGCGGCGCGCGCCACGTTGGCGTCGTACTGGGCCCGCGCGCCCTGGTAGGTGGCGTCGTAGCTGCGGGCGGCGTCATACAGTTCGTTCAGTGTCTGGCCCTGGGCCGGCAATGCGAGCAGTGCTGCGAAGGTGCTTGCGAGCGCTGCGGAAAGTGGCGAGAGCCGGGGCCTGGAAGGCATTGAACGTCCTTGGAGAAAGAATCAGTAGCGCGGGACCGTGGGGTCGTGCGAGGACCAGGCGTCGATGCCCCCGGCCACGTTGGCCAGGTCGGCAAAGCCGTTCTGGCTCAGGAAGGCGGCCACGCGCTGGCTGCGCGCGCCGTGGTGGCAGAGGCAGGCGATGCGCTTGCCTTCGCCCAGCTCGGCCAGGCGCCCGGGGATCTCGTTCATCGGGATCGCGACCAGGGTGAAGCCCTGGGGCGCGACGCTCGCCGTCTGCAGCTCCCAGGGCTCGCGTACGTCGAGCAGAACCGGGGCAGCGTCGGCATCCTGGGCGAACCAGGCGGCGAGGTCGACGGGGCGGACTTGGTCGATCATGGCTGCCGTCCGCTCAGAACGAGAAGCGCGAGGGCTCGGGGAAGTTCAGCAGGCGCGGGGCCACGGTGTCCCAGGGCTGGATGGTGTCCCACTTGCTTTCGCTGGTGCGCGTGACGAAGTGGGCGCGCATCATGGGTTCGTCGCCCACGATGGCCGAGAGGCGGCCGCCGACCTTCAGCGAACCCAGCAGGTTCTGCGGAATGCGCGCGACCGAGCCGCTGAGCACGATCACGTCGAAGCTCGGGCCGCTGGCCAGGGGAACGGAGCCGTCGGCGTGGCGCACCTCGACGTTGGTCACGCCGTTGCGGCGCAGCGTCTCGGCGGCGCGGGCGGCCAGCACGGGGTTGATTTCGAGCGACAGCACCTGGGCGGCGCGGGCGCCGAGCAGGGCGGCCATGAAGCCGGAGCCGGTGCCGATCTCGAGCACGGATTCGTGCTTCTGGATGTGCAGGTCCTGCAGCGTGCGGGCCTCGACCTTGGGCGACAGCATGATCTCGCCGGGCACGGAGCCGTCCAGCAGCGGCAGTTCCATGTCGAAGAACGACAGGGTGCGGTGCTCGTCGGGCACGTAGTCCTCGCGGTGGATTTCAGCCAGCAGTTCGAGGATGTCGGTCTCCAGCACATCCCAGGGGCGGATCTGCTGTTCGATCATGTTGAAGCGCAAGCGCTTGAGGGTGGGGGTGGGGTTCATGGCGTGGCTTTCCTAGTGGGCTCAGGACAAACCTTCAATTTTAGGTGGCGCCGATGACACCCGCGGCCCGGTCGGCCTTGCGAGATGCTTCATGCCTTGTCTCCGGGGCGAACGGTGAGGCCGTAAAGCACGGTTTCGGCCTGCGTCGCGAGGTATTTCTCGGGGTCGAGCGTCGCGGCGCCGTCGACGCAGACCATGGCCGAATGCTTCCAGAGCATGAGGAAGACCATGGGTGCGACCACCGAATAGATGGCATGGTCGATGTCGACCTTGGCGAACTCGCCGCGGTCGATGCCGCGCTGCAGGATGCGCCGCAGCAGGTCGTGGCCGGGGCGCACCACCTCGCGGCGGTAGAACTCCGCGAGCTCGGGGAAGTTGGAGCCCTCGCACATCATCAGCTTGGTCAGGCCCGAGGCCTTGGTCATGCCGACGCGTTCCCACCACACGTTCATGCAGTAGCGCAGCATTTCGGCCGAGGTGCCCTCGAACGCCTCGAATTCGGCGTTCCACTCATTGAATCGGCCGCCCAGGCTCTCCATGACCACGGCCTTGAACAGCTCTTCCTTGCTCGGGAAGTACAGGAAGAGGGTGCCCTTGGAAACACCGGCCCTCGCCGCCACTTCTTCTGAGCGGGTGGCGGCGAAACCCTTTTCCACGAACAGGTCGAGCGCGGCTGCCAGCAATTCGCCGGGGCGCGCTTCTTTCCGGCGCTCGCGCTTGGCGCGGACCGGACAGATCTTGTCGACAAAGGATCGTGGCGTGGGCATGATTTTAATGACTCGCGGGTTAGTAATGTAGTGAGCGGCATCTGTCACGTCAAGCCGCGACAATATCGGGTTCGTCTTTTTCCAACCTTCCGGAGCAGTGCAATGACCTCTTCATCGTCGCCCACAGAAACTATCGTGCTCGGTGGCGGCTGCTTCTGGTGCACCGAGGCGGTGTTCGACCGGGTGCAGGGCGTGCTCGACGTGGAGTCGGGCTATTGCAACGGCCAGGTCGTCAAGCCGACCTACGAGCAGGTCTGCACCGGGCGCACCGGCCATGCCGAGGTGGTGAAGCTCGAATTCGACCCGGCCCAGATCAGCCTGCGCGAGATCCTCGAGATCTTCTTCGTGGTGCATGACCCGACCACGCTCAACCGCCAGGGCAACGACGTCGGCACCCAGTACCGCAGCGGCATCTACTACACCGACGACGCGCAGAAGCAGGTGGCCGAAGAGGTCATCCGCGAAATCGAGGCCAGCAAGACCTACCGTTCGCCGGTCGTCACCGAAGTGGCGAAGCTCGACAACTACTCGACGGCCGAGGCCTATCACCAGGACTACTTCCTGAACAACCCGAACCAGGGCTACTGCGCGTTCGTCGTGGGCCCGAAGGTCGAGAAGTTCCAGAAGACCTTCGCCTCGCGCCTGAAGGCCTGATCGGCCCCGGACCCGTGCACATCGCCCGCCAGTCACCCTCCCGTTCGTCGCGCGCGTTGATCGTCGCGCTGGCGTTCGCGTTGTGGATCGCGGGCACGCTCGGGGTCATGCACCGGTCGCTGCACGTGCCGGGCCTTTCGCAGGCCGCGGCGGCGGTGCAGGTGCAGCAGGCATCGCAGAGCGGCGTGCACAAGCATGCGGCCCATGGGCTGGGCAGCCTGTTCGGCGAGCACACCGATGCCGAGTGCCGGCTGTACGACCAGCTGGAGCACGGCTCCACGGCGCCCAGCGTGCCGCTGGTGGTGCTGCCGATACTGCTGCCTTCGGCCACCTTCGCCTATCTGCAGGGCGAGGCCATCGCCCGCTGGATCGCGCTGTTCGACGCGCGCGGTCCGCCTTCCACTCGCTGAATCCCCCGTGTTCCGGCCGTAGCTGTCCGCCTTGAGCGGGCGGCTGCGGATCGTTCATCGATTCAACGAGTGCCCATTCATGATTCCCAATTTCCGTCGCAGTGCCGTTGGCATTGCCGTTCTTTCCCTGCTGTCCTGGTCGGCCTTCGCCCAGGACGCGAGCACCACCACCACGACCACCGTCGCGCCCAGCAGCGCCGAGGGCACGCTGTCCACCGTGGAGATCCAGTCCGAGCGCCTCAAGAAGGCGCGCATGGAGCTCTCGCCCGAGGTCGGCGCGACCGTCTATCGCATCGACCGCGCGGCCATCGACGCGCTCGGCAAGGGCGACGCCACGCCGCTGGACGACGTGCTGCTCACCCTGCCCGGCGTGGCCAAGGACTCCAAGGCCTCCGGCTCGCTGCACGTGCGCGACGACCACGGCAACGTGCAGTACCGCGTCAACGGCGTGCAGTTGCCCGAGGGCATCTCGGGCTTCGGCCAGTCGCTGGACACGCGCTACATCGACTCGGTCAACTTCCTGACCGGCGCCTTGCCGGCGCAGTACGGCCTGCGCACCGCCGGCGTGGTCGACATCCAGACGAAGCAGGGCTTCGGCAAGCCCGGCGGCTCGCTCGGCTTCACCTTCGGCAGCCACAACACGCTGGAAGAAAGCGGGTCGGTCTACGGCACCACCGGCAACCTGAGCTACTACCTGTCGGGCAGCCTGGTGTCCAACACCAACGGCATCGAGAACCCGCAGCCCACGCTCAACGCGCAGAACGACCGCACGCGGCAGGGCAAGACCTTCGGCAACCTGAGCTACTACCTCGACGCCGACACCCGCCTGGGCCTGATGTTCGGCACCTACAACGGCAAGTTCCAGATCCCGACCAACCCGAACCAGACGCCGGCCTTCTCGCTGGCCGGCTACAGCGACCTGGGCACGGGCTACAACGGCCTGCCGTCCTCCGACGTGCGCGAGCGCCAGACCGAGGCCACGCGCTTCGTCGCGCTGTCCTATCAGAAGACCGTGGGCGCGCTGGATTTCCAGATCTCGGCCTTCCACCAGTACTCGAACCTGCACTACCTGCCCGACGCCGTGGGCGACCTGATCTACAACGGCGTGGCGTCGGACACCCTGCGTTCCAACTCGTCGAACGGCCTGCAGGCCGATGCGTCGTACAAGCTGAACGACGCCCACACGCTGCGCTTCGGCGGCGCCTACACGCGCCAGAGCACGCGCAGCATCAATGCGGTGAACGTGTTCCCGGTCGACGACAGCGGCGCGCAGGCCGGCAACACGCCGGTGCTCATCAACGACAACTCCGGCAAGGTCGGCCAGCTCGCCAGCCTGTATGTGCAGGACGAATGGCGCATCGACCCCCGGCTGACCTTCAACTACGGCCTGCGCTACGACAGCGTCGACGCGTTCACCAAGGAACACCAGTGGAGCCCGCGGCTGAACCTGGCGTACAAGCTCTCGGACGACACGGCGCTGCACGCGGGCTACGCGCGCTACTTCACGCCGCCGCCGCAGGAGCTGGCTTCGCAGCAGAGCATCAACCTCTACGCCGGCACCACCAACCAGCCTGAAATCGCCAATTCCGACCCGGTGAAGGCCGAGCGCACCCACTACTTCGACCTGGGCCTGGACCACAAGGTGAACGACAACCTGTCGCTGTCGGCCGACGTGTACTACAAGAACATCTCCAACCTGCTGGACGAAGGCCAGTTCGGCCAGGCGCTGATCCTGTCGCCGTTCAACTACGCCAAGGGCTTTGCGCGCGGGCTGGAGCTGTCGGCGCGCTACAACGACGACCACTGGTCGGCCTACGCCAACTTCGCCTACCAGAAGGCGATGGGCAAGAACATCGTGTCGAGCCAGTCGCTGTTCGGCGCCGACGAGCTGAGCTACATCGCCAACCACTACGTGTACCTGGACCACGACCAGACCTACACGCTGTCGGGCGGGGCGGCCTACCGCTTCGGCGACAACCAGGTCAGCGGCGACCTGATCTTCGGCAGCGGCCTGCGCCGCACGCCCGACGGCGGCGCGCCCAACAGCGCGGCGCTGCCGCACTACGCCGTGGTCAACGCCGCCTACTCGCACACCTGGAAGGAGCCGTCGGGCGGCGACATCGTCGGGCGCATCGCCATCCTGAACCTGTTCGACAAGAGCTACCTGCTGCGCGACGGCACCGGCGTGGGCGTGGGCGCGCCGCAGTACGGCACGCGGCGCAGCCTGTACGTGAGCATGACCACGCACTTCTGATACTCGCATGATGAACCCGAGGCTGTCGCGCACCGTCGCACTCATGCTGCTCTTCGCAGTGTGGGTGACGGCTACGCTCGGCCTCGTGCATGCCACGCTGCACGTGCCGGGCGACCGCGCGTGGACCGTGGCGGCTGCGACCGTCGCGGCCGAGCCCTCGGCAAGGCACGAGCCGGCGCAGCGGCATGGCTGGATCCATGCGCTGTTCGGCGACAAGACCGATGCCGAGTGCCGTCTGTACGACCGTCTCTCGCACGGCTTCAGCATGCCCGGCGTGCCGCTCGTGGTGTTGCCGATGGTGCTGCCGTCGGCCACCTTCGCCTACCTGCAGGGCGAAGCCATCGCCCGCTGGATCGTGCTGTTCGACGCACGCGGTCCACCACTCGCTCGCTGATTTCCCACGTGTTCCGACGCTGCCTCCACCCGCCTTGCGCGGGTGGCGGCCGGTCGCCCCTTGATTTCAACGAGTGTTTTTCATGATCCCCAATTTCCGTCGCAACGCCATCGGCGCTGCCGTTCTTTTGCTCGCCGCGCTGGCGGGTGCGGCCAACGCGCAGACCGCGCCTGCGCCTTCCACCGCCGATGACGCGAGCCTGCGCGAAGTGACCGTCACCGGCAATCCGCTCGGCGCCAGCGACCTCATCGCGCCGACGACTTCGCTGTCGGGCGACAAGCTGCTGCTGCGCTCCGAATCGACCCTCGGCGAAACGCTGAACAACCTGCCGGGCGTGAGCAGCAGCTACTTCGGCCCCAACGCGAGCCGGCCCAGCATCCGCGGGCAGGACGGCGACCGCATCCGCATCCTGCAGAACGGCGGCGGCGCGCCCGACGCCTCGGCGCTGAGCTACGACCACGCGGTGCCGGTCGATGCACTGGTCACCGAGCGCATCGAGGTGCTGCGCGGTCCTTCGGCGCTGCAGTACGGCGGCAGCGCCGTCGGCGGCGTGGTCAACGTGATCGACAACCGCATTCCGTCCGAGCCCATCAACGGCTTCGGCGGCCGTGCCGACCTGGGCTATGCCACCGGCAACAAGGAAAAGAGCGGCGGCGTGCTGCTCGAGGGCGGCAACGACCGCATCGCGGTGCACGTCGATGCCTTCAACCGCGACTCGAAAGACGTGTCGGTGCCCATCACCCTTGAGTGCAGCAAGCCGGGCTCGCCGTGGATGGCGCGCAGGATCTGCAACTCCGCCAACCAGGCGCACGGCGGCGCGTTCGGCGGCACGGTGTTCTTCGACCAGGGCTGGGTCGGCGCGTCGGTCAGCACCTACCGCAGCACCTACGGCACCGTGGCCGAGGACGACGTGACCATCGGCATGAAGTCCGACCGCCAGGCGCTGGAAGGCGAGTGGCGTCCGGGCGGCTTCATCAGCAGCATCCACGCGAAGCTGAGCCACACCAACTACCGCCACACCGAGTTCGAGGGCCGCGAGCCGGGCACCGCGTTCTCCAACGTGAGCAACGACCTGCGCCTGGAGGCGCGCCACCGGAAGATCGGCAACTTCGAGGGCCTGGTCGGCTTCAGCAGCGAGACCAACCGTTTCGCCGCCGACGGCGAGGAAGCCTTCGCGCCGCACAGCCGCACGCGTTCGACCGCGCTGTTCCTGCACGAGGAATACGGCACCTCGTGGGGCCGCCTGAGCTTCGGCGCGCGCACCGAGCGGGTCCGCGTGCGTTCGCTCGGCTACCCGGAAGACCCGAGCGTGACGCGCTTCGCCGTCGGCGAGCGCACCTTCAACCCGCACAGCGCCGCGTTCGGTGCCCTGGTCAACCTCGCGCCGCAGTGGCAACTGACCTCGAACATCGCCTACACCGAGCGCGCGCCCAAGGACTACGAGCTGCTGGCCAACGGCACGCACGTGGCCACGGCTGCATGGGAAGTGGGCGACCCGACGCTCAAGAAGGAAAAGTCGACCGGCTTCGACCTAGGCGCGCAGTGGAAAGACGGCCCCAACACGGCCCGCGTGAACGCCTATGTCACGCGCTTTCGCAACTACATCGGCCTGACCGCCTCGGGCCGCGAGCTGGACTCGGAAGGCAACGTGGCCGAGCCCGGCACGCCCGACACGCTCGCCGAATACCTCTACGGCGGCGTGCGCGCGCGCTTCACCGGCATCGAGGCCAACGGCAACCTGCGCTTGCTGGGCGCCGACGGCTTCGCACGCATGGCCGACGCCGGCACGCTCGACCTGGAGTGGCGCGGCGACATCGTGCGCGCGAAGAACCTCGACACCGGCGAGCCGCTGCCGCGCATCGCGCCGCTGCGCCTGGGCGCCACGCTGGCCTACGGCAACGGCCCGTGGACCGCGCGACTGGGCTTCGACTACAACGCCGCGCAGCACCGGGTGCCCAGCGTGGGCGCGCGCGAGACCGATGCGTACACGCTGTGGAACGCGGCCATCACGTACCGCATGAAGGTGCAGCGCGCGAACCTCACCTGGTATGCGCGCGTGGACAACATCACCAACAAGCTCGCCTACAGCCCGACATCGATCCTCACGACCACGGTGTACCCGAATGCCCCGCTGCCGGGGCGGACGCTGAAGGTCGGGCTGCGCGTGACGTTCTGACCGCTGTTCTCCCTCCCCCTCTGGGGGAGGGCAGGGGTGGGGGCCAGCGGCCTGGGATGAAGCCGTGGTTTGTCCAAGCGCCGCTTGCCCCCATCCCAGCCTTCCCCCGGGAGGGGAAGGAGCAAAAACGCTCGGCTATCCTCGCCGGGTGAATTCGTTCGTCATCTCCTCGCTTCTTCCCGTCGTCCTGCTCATCGCCGCGGGCTACCTTGCCGGAAGGCGCCGCTGGATCGGCGGCAACGCGGTGAAGGACCTGTCGAACCTCATCTTCCTGCTGCTCGCGCCCGCGCTGCTGTTCCGCGCCATGAGCACGGTGCACGTCGAGCAGCTGAGCCTCAAGCCGGTGGCGGCGTACTTCATCGCCTCGGGCCTGCTGTTCGCGGGCACGATGGCGCTGCGCGGCTTCAATCGCACGGCCGCCGTGATCGCTCTGGCCAACACCTACAGCAACACCGTGATGATCGGCATCGCGCTGATCGGCCTGGCCTACGGCGAGGACGGCATGGTGGTGTTGCTCACCCTCATTTCGTTGCACTCGCTGGTGCTGCTGACCAGCGCCACGGTGGTGCTGGAGCTGGCGGTGGCGCGCGAGCACGCAGCCGACGGCGGCGCGCAGAAACATTCGATGGCGCGCACCGTGCTGCGCGCGCTGCGCAACGCCATCATCCATCCGGTGCCGCTGCCGATCCTGGCCGGGCTGCTGTTCGCGCAGACCGGACTCGTGATGCCCGAGGTCATCGACAAGCCGATCCAACTGCTGGGGC
Source organism: Variovorax sp. MPBD4-3 (assembly GCF_058809745.1). NCBI lineage: Bacteria > Pseudomonadati > Pseudomonadota > Betaproteobacteria > Burkholderiales > Comamonadaceae > Variovorax > Variovorax sp. MPBD4-3. The sequence continues at coordinate 95,463 of NZ_JBXASW010000013.1, read as the reverse complement.
AGGCCTTCGGACCGGTGGCGCTGGTGATGGTGGGCATCACGCTCGCGCTCACGCCCATCGGGCGGCACTGGCGCGGCGCGCTGACGCAGGCGCTGGTGAAGAACCTGCTGCACCCGCTACTGGTGGCCGCGATCGGCTGGGCGCTGGGTGTGCGCGGCATTCCGCTCACGGTGATGGTGGTGGCCGCGGCGCTGCCGATCGGCGCCAACGTGTTCCTGTTCTCGCAGCGCTATCGCACCGCCGAAGACCTGGTGACGGCCAGCGTCGCGGTGTCGACGGTGCTGGCCCTCGGCACGCTCACGCTGGTGATGGTCTGGGTGCAGTGGCTGCCCTGAAGCACGGCCTGGCGATGCGGCTCAGGGCGCGAGACGCTCGCGCACCCAGTCCGCGCCTTCGAGCCGGTAGCGCAGCCGGTCGTGCAACCGGCTCTTGCGGCCCTGCCAGAACTCCCAGCGATCAGGGACCAGCCGGTAGCCGCCCCAATGCGGCGGGCGCGGCGGCGATAGCAGGTGCTTGGCGGCGAACAGGGCCGCGTTCTTCACCAGCACGTCGCGTCCGCTGATCACCTCGCTCTGCGGGCTGGCCCAGGCGCCGATGCGCGAATCGAGCGGGCGGCTGGCGAAGTAGGCGTCGCTCTCGTCGGCGCCGGCCTTCTCGACGCGGCCCTCGATGCGCACCACGCGCTCCAGCTCGACCCAATGGAATTGCAGCGCCGCATACGGGTTGCCCGACAGCTCTCGGCCCTTGCGGCTCTCGTAGTTGGTGTACCAGACGATGCCGCGCGCGTCGTAACCCTTGATGAGCACGATGCGGCTCGACGGCCGCAGGTCGCTGCCCACGGTGCACAGCGTCATGGCATTGGGCTCGGGCACCTGCGCGTCGATGGCCTCGGTGAGCCAGCGTTCGAACTGCTTCAGCGGATCGCCTTCGCTGTGGGCCTCGCCGAGCTCGGCGCGCTCGTAGCTCTTGCGCAGCGCGGCCAGCGCGTCATTGGAAAGAGGGGAAGTCATGACGGGATTGTTGCGCACATACTCCGCCCATGACGACCAACAAGGTGAATTCCCCGGTGGTGATCGTGCTGGCCTCGGGCCGCGGCGAACGCTTCATCGCGGCCGGCGGCACGGGCTCCAAGCTTCAGGCGCCGCTGGCCGGCAAGCCGGTGCTGGCCCGCACGCTGGACGCGGTGCGTGCCAGCGGACTGCCGTGGCACCTGGAAGATGCCGGGCACCCCGGCATGGGCGATTCGATCGCGGCGGCGGTGCGGGCCACGCCCGATGCCGCCGGCTGGCTGATCCTGCCGGGCGACCTGCCGCTGGTGCGGGCTGAAACACTGCAAGCGGTGGCGGCCGCGCTGGGCACCGGCGTGGGGGCGGTGCAGCCGCAATATCGCGGAGAGCGCGGCCACCCGGTCGGCTTCGGGGCCGCCTGCCATGCGCAGCTCGCGGCGCTGGAAGGGCCCCTTGGCGCATCGTCCGTTCTGCGCGCGATGCGCGCGGCGGATTCGGTGCTCGACCTGCCGGTGGACGACATCGGCGTGGTGACCGACATCGACACGCCAGAGGCCCTGGCGCACGCCGAGGCGCTCTGGCTCGCCGGGCCGGGCAGGCTCAGCGCGTGATCACTGCGCAGGCGATGCGCGGACCGGAATTGCCCGAAGGCTGGGTCGTGAAGTCGTCGCGGTCGCGGTGAACGACGAGCGCGCGGCCGATCACGTTGTTGGGGGTGCCGTCGGTCAGCGAGATCGAGTGGTCTTCCACGCTGAAGCGCGCCACGCCGCCGGCGTCGGCCACCAGGCTCGGCAGTTCGCCGGCATGGCTGCCCGGCGCGGCGAACTTGCCGTGCGTGGCGCCTGTGGGGTTGAAGTGGCCGCCGGAGGCATCGCCGTTGTTGCCGCAGTCGCCCTTTTCGTGGATGTGGAAGCCGTGCTCGCTGCCCGGCGCCAGGCCGCGCACCTCGCCCGACACGCGCACGCCGTGGTCCAGCGCGGTGAAGGTCACCGTGCCGCGGGTCGGGTTGGGCGTGATCGCGCCGGTCGGCACCAGCTCCACGACCGTGCTGGGCTTGCCGCCCATGCTGCCGCAGGCTGCGAGTACGGCGCTGGCGGCCAGGGCGGCGGCAATGGCGGAGAGACGACGATGGTTCATGTGTTTTCCTTGGACGGTCCGGAAGAGGGGTGGGATGGTTTGTCTGCAGACCCCGGAACATATACCGGAGCCTGCGGCGCGCCGCAATCGGCGGCGGACTGCTCTTGCTGCTCTTGCTGCTCTTGTGCCGCGGCCAGCGCCACCAGCCGGGCCAGCGCCGCGTCGTGGATGGCGTGGCGGCGCAGTTCCGCCAGCGTCTGCCGGGCATAGTCGAGCGAACTGCCGTAGCGCCCCACCGCGTTGGCGAAGATGTGGCGGTAGTGGTCGTCGCTGAGTTCGCCCGTGAAGTTGGGGCTGCGCCGCGACAGCGTGAACGCCAGCGCCCGCACCGGGCCTTCGGCCGTGCCGCAGCGCAGCCACTTGGGGTCGTACACGCCGGTCGGCATTTCGCGCAGCCAGAGCCGTCGCAGGGTCTCGAGCCCTTCGGCCTTCGGCACCCGGAACACCATGCCCCGCACGCTGCCGCCCGAGAGCAGGCCGAACACGAGGCCGGGCACCTGCACGCTGCCGCGGTTGACCCGGCTCCACATCTTCAGCGCCCGGTGCCAGCCGCGCACCCAGGCCGGGCGCCGCTCGATGAAGTCGAACTCGGGCCGCCAGATCAGCGAGCCGTAGCCGAACAGCCACAGATCCTCATGCCCGCCCCAGTCGGCGATGGCGCGTTCGAGCATCGGTTGCGGGTCGCGCAGGGGCTTGGGCATGGGGTCGAGTCCCGGCGGACCGGGATTTGGCGCCGGGTCCGACACGGGCGTGCCGCGGGCGGAGCCTACAATTTCGTGATCATGGTTCACCGCACCATTATTTACCGTCCCCTTTCCTACGGAGCAAGACCCGCAATGAGCGACGACGACAGCCAGCAAAATTTCATCCTCGGCTTCCTGATGGCGTTGATCGCTCTCGTGATCTTCTTCGTGATCGGCATCGTGCTCTGGCACAAGTCGCACAACCCGGCCGCCGCGCTGGCCGCCGCCAAGCCGCCGGCGGTGGTGATCTCGGCGCCTGCGCCCGGCGCGGAGCCCAAGCTGGCCGAAGTGACCGAGACGGTGACGGTCACGATCCCCGACGGCGCCAGCATTCGCGTGGTCAACGGTGTGGTGAACTTCTACTTCGCAACCGGCAGCGCCGATCTGGCGCCCGGCGCCGCCGAGGCGCTGGCCGCGGTCATCAAGGGCGTGGAAAGCGGCCGCAAGGCGGTGATCTCCGGCTTCCACGACACCACCGGCGACGCTGCCATCAACGAACAGCTCGCCAGGAAGCGGGCCGAAATGGTGCGCGACGTGCTCGTGGGCCTGGGCGTTCCGGCCGCCAAGGTCGACCTGCACAAGCCCGAAGTCACCGCCGGTACCGGCAACAACGCGGAAGCGCGCCGCGTCGAGGTCAAGCTGGTCGACTGACCGCCTTGCCACCCTCGCAAGCCAAAAATAGCCCGGTCCGCCGGGCTTTTTTCATGCGCGCCGCCTCGTGGGGCATGACTGAGTAAATTCGTATCGCCCGGCGTCCTGATTTCATCAGCCCGCGGCGCCCGGCTTGGTACCATGGGCCTCCAGGCCCACAGTCGCCCCGGCGACACGCAGCAAGAGCCACTATCCCCATGAGCAGCAGCACACACCCCACCGTCCGCGACGTCACCGATCGCATCCGCGAGCGCAGCCATGGGCCGCGCAGCGCCTACCTCGCCCAGCTGGCCGAGATCCGCAACCGAGACCGCGGCTCCGACCGCATGGGCTGCGCCAACGTGGCGCACGCCGTGGCCGGCATTCCGGCCAACGACAAATTCCGCGTGGTGGCCGAGCGCGCACCCAACATCGGCATCGTCACCGCCTACAACGACATGCTCTCGGCTCACGCGCCGTACCAGGGCTACCCCGACATCATCAAGCAGGAGGCCCGCCGCCTCGGCGCCACCGCCCAGGTGGCCGGCGGCGTGCCGGCCATGTGCGACGGCGTCACGCAGGGCACGCCCGGCATGGAGCTTAGCCTGTTCAGCCGCGACGTGATCGCCATGGGCACCGCCATCGCGCTCACGCACGACATGTTCGACGCCGCGCTGATGCTCGGCGTGTGCGACAAGATCGTGCCGGGCCTCCTGATCGGCGCCTTGCACTTCGGCCACCTGCCGACCGTGTTCGTGCCCGCCGGTCCCATGCCCTCGGGCCTGTCGAACGGCGCCAAGTCGAAGGTGCGTGAGCAGGCGGCGCAGGGGCTCGTCGGCCGCCAGGGGCTGCTCGACGCCGAAATGGCGGCCTATCACACGCAGGGCACCTGCACCTTCTACGGCACCGCCAACAGCAACCAGATGCTGCTCGAGGCCATGGGCCTGCACGTGCCCGGCACGGCCTTCATCCAGCCCGGCGACGCGATGCGCGAAACGCTCACGCGCGAGGCGGTGCGCACGGTGCTCGGCAAGGCAGGCGAGGCTGCCTACCAGTGCCCGCCCATCGGCGAGATGGTCGACGAGCGCTGCATCGTCAACGCCATGGTCGCGCTGCTGGCCACGGGCGGCTCCACCAACCACCTGATCCACTGGGTGGCCGTGGCGCGCGCGGCCGGCATCGTGATCGACTGGGACGACTTCTCCAGGCTCTCCGACATCATTCCGCTGCTGACCCGCGTGTACCCAAACGGCAGCGCCGACGTGAACGAATTCCAGGCGGCCGGCGGCCCCGGCTTTGTGATCGGCGAACTGGTGGACGCCGGCCTGATGCACGGCGACGTGCTCACCGTGCGCGCCGGCGGCATCCGCGAATTCGCCAACGTCCCCGAGCTTGACGGCGAACAGCTGCGCTGGACCTCCGCCGCACCTTCGAAGAACGACGCCGTCGCGCGGCCGGTGAGCAGCCCTTTCAGCGCCACCGGCGGCCTGAAGCTGCTGAGCGGCAACCTGGGCCGCAGCGTCATCAAGGTGTCGTCGGTGCCGGACGACCGCCATGTCATCGAAGCACCCGCGCGGGTGTTCGACTCGCAGGCGGCGCTGCACAAGGCCTTCACCGCCGGCGAGCTTGAGCGCGACGTGGTCTGCGTGGTGCGCTGGCAGGGCCCGCAGGCCAACGGCATGCCCGAGCTTCACAAGCTCACGCCGCCGCTGTCGGTGCTGCAGGGCAAGGGATTCCGCGTGGCGCTGGTCACCGACGGCCGCATGAGCGGCGCGTCGGGCAAGATTCCCGCCGCCATCCACGTGTCACCCGAAGCGGCCGCCGGCGGCCCGCTCGCCAAGGTGCGCGACGGCGACGTGATCCGGCTGGACTCGCTGGCGGGTACGCTCGCCGTGTTGCTGCCCGAAGACGAATGGGCCGCGCGCGAAATCGCGACGCTGCCCGAAGCACAGCGCCTCGCCGACGGACGCGGCCTCGGCCGCGAACTGTTCGCCGGCATGCGCAGAAACGCATTGACTGCAGAAGAAGGAGCCTGCTCATGGCTGTGATCAGGCTCGCCCCCAGGCTGCGCGCACTTCGTGTCGCTTCGCCTTCCCCCTACCGGGGGCAACACCAGCGGCCCGGCAAAGCCGGTTCCGCGGTGTTTCTGGAATCGAGCCCTGCGCAGTTCCAGGCTGCGGGCTGTACGAAATCTATGGAGCCATGAGATGACAGACAAACTCACCCCTCTCGACGTGATGCGTGACGCACCCGTCATCCCGGTCATCGTGCTGAACGACGTGAAAGACGCGATTCCGCTCGCGCGCGCCCTGGTGGCCGGCGGCATCCGCATGCTCGAGGTCACGCTGCGCACGCCGCAGGCGCTGCAGTGCATCGAGGCCATCGCCAAGGAAGTGCCCGAGGCCGTGGCCGGCGCGGGCACCATCCGCAGCGCGGCCGATGCACAGGCGTCGGCGCTGGCCGGGGCAAAGTTCGGCGTGAGCCCGGGCTACACGCGCTCCGTCGGCAAGGCCTGCCACGACCTCGGCCTGCCGCTCCTGCCTGGCGTGGCCACCGGCAGCGAGATCATGACCGCGCAGGAAGACGGCTACACCCAGCTGAAGTTCTTCCCCGCGCTGCAGGCGGGCGGCCTGCCGATGCTGAAGGCCTGGCAAGGCCCGTTCGGCGACGTCACCTTCTGCCCAACGGGCGGCATCCACGCGGGCAACGCGGCGGAGTTCCTCGCGCTGTCGAACGTGGCCTGCGTGGGCGGTTCGTGGATCGTGCCGACCGACGCCATCCGCGACGGCGACTGGGCCCGCATCGAGCAGCTGGCACGCGCCGCGAGCCAGCTGCCGCGCTGACCATGCGCGCCGGGTTCGACGCGAGCGACCTCAAGGTCATCGCGTTCGACGTCTTCGGCACGGTGGTCGACTGGCACAGCGGCATTGTGGTCGAGGCCGAGAGCGCGCTGCCGGGTGTCGATGGCGCCGCGTTCGCGCTGGCGTGGCGCGCGGGCTACCAGCCCGCGATGAAGGCCGTGATGGAGCGCATCGCCGCGGGCGAGGGCGGCTTCACCCTGCTCGACGAGCTGCACCTGAGCATGCTCGAACAGGTGCTGCACGACTTCAGCCTGGCCGAGCGCCTCGACACCGCCGCCAAGCGCGAACTGAGCCGCGCGTGGCACCGGCTGCCGGCCTGGCACGACGCGGTGGCCGGACTCACGCGCCTGAAGAAGAAATTCACCATCTGCACCCTGTCGAACGGCAACATCGGCCTGCTCACCGAAATGGCCAAGCGCGCCGGGCTGCCCTGGGACTGCGTGCTGTCGGCCGAGGTGTTCAAGGCCTACAAGCCCGACCCGCGCACCTACCTGGGCGTGGCGGGCGTGTTCGACGCCACGCCCGGCCAGGTGATGCTGGCCGCGGCGCACCACGACGACCTGGCCGCCGCGCGCACCTGCGGCCTGAAGACGGCGTACATCGAGCGCCCGCATGAGTTCGGCCGCGCCAGGCCGAAGGACGTGTCGCCGCAGCCGGACAACCATCTGCATGCGCGCGACATCAACGAGCTGGCCGACCTGCTGGGCTGCTGATCAGTCCGCGAGCAGCTTCTCGACCGTGCGCAGGTTGCGCGCGGTGGTGCTCGACTTGTAGCGGGTCTTCGCCAGCAGCTTGGCGACCGGCGTGTCGGTGCTTTCGCCGCGCGGGCATTCCCAGTACAGCACGCCCTTGCCGCGCTTCAGGCGCTCGACCTTGGCATCGACGGTGCCGGCCTTCTCGACGATCTCGTCGAGCATGGCGGCGTCGGAGCCGAACACCAGGTACGGATGCCGCTCGTCGTCGATGCGTTCGAAGGGGTAGTCCGCGGCCATGGCTGCCATGGTCTTCTGCGTGAGCAGCACGATCCATGCGTCGTAGCCGAAGCGCTTGCGCAGGGCCTGCTCGATGCGGGTGCGCAATGCGTCGCCGTCGCTTTCGTCGGTGTCGAACAGCACATTGCCGCTGGCGAGCACGGTGCGCACCGCGCCGAAGCCCAGTTCGACGAACAGCGCCTTCAGTTCGGCGCTCTTGATCGTGATGCCGTTGACGTTCACGCCGCGCAGCAGCGCGACATGGCGAGTCGTGCCTGTGGCCTTCTTCGTGCCTGGCATGGCGCAGCTACGCCCGCGTTCAGCGCAGGCCGCCGCCGGCGGCGCCTTCGTCGCGCTGGATCAGCTCGATCTTGTAGCCGTCGGGGTCCGTCACGAAGGCGATGACGGTGGTGCCGCCCTTGACGGGGCCGGCTTCGCGCGTGACGTTGCCGCCCGCCGCCTTGATTTTTTCGCAGGCCGCGTAGGCGTCGGGCACGCCGAGCGCGATGTGGCCGTAGGCGGTGCCGAGTTCGTAGCTCTCGGTGCCCCAGTTGTAGGTCAGCTCGATCTCTGCCTGGTCGGGGTTGCCCTTGCCGTAGCCGATGAAGGCGAGGCTGTATTTGTATTCGGGGTTTTCCGACGTGCGCAGCAGGTTCATGCCGAGCACCTTGGTGTAGAAGTCGATGGAGCGCTGGAGGTTGCCGACGCGCAGCATGGTGTGAAGAAGTCGCATCTCGTGGTGCCTTGTAGTCATGAAGGGGGAGGCCGCTATTGTCGGCCTCCGCGCGCGGCGATCAAGCCGCCAGGGTCAGCAGGTGGGCCTGGTGCTTGCGCAGGAAGGCCATGAGGTGCTGCGGGTACTCGGGCACCACCGCATCGCGCACGCTGGGGCGGGCCGCGAGTGCCTGCCGCCATGCGTTGAGCCTGGGCTTGCCGTCGAACACGCGCGAGTCGCTGATCGTGTCGAACACCTCGAAGTAGCGGAAAACCGGCGCGAACACCGCGTCGACCAGGCTGAAACTGCTGCCCGCGAAATAGGGGCCGTCGCCGAGCGTGGCTTCCAAGCGTTCGAACTTCGCTGCTAGTGCAAGGCGCTTCTGCTCGAACACGGCGGCGTCCTGAGTGGTCTCGTAGCCCCAGAGGTCGGCGAGGATGGCCGATCCGAACTCCATCCAAGCGCGGTGTTCGGCACGCGCGAGCGGGTCTTCGGGGTGCAGGCGCGCGCCGGGCTGCGTTTCTTCGAGGTACTCGCAGATCACGTTGCTCTCGAACAGCACGGCCTCGGAGCCGTCGGGCCGGCGCACCTTCAGCAGCGGCACCTTGCCCAGCGGCGAGATGTCGAGAAACCACCGGGGCTTGTTCGCGAGGTCGATCACGACGCGCTCGAAGGGCACGCCTTTTTCATGCAGCGCGATGGCGGCGCGCTGGACATACGGGCACAGCAGGTGGCTGACGAGTGTGAGTGTCGGGGACATGGGGCTTTCCGTTCTCGAAGAGGTGTTTCGGCTCGCCGCGATTCTTGCGGGGCCGAGCAACCTTTTCCCGAAAAGCCCATTCGAGAAAAGACGCCCTTGTGCTAAGCCACCGCGGTGCCTTGCCAGTGCGTGATGCGCCCGCCGTGCATCACGCCGATGCGGTCGGCCATGGCCTGCGCCTCGGCCTCGTTGTGCGTGACCAGGATCGCCGTCTGGCCCGCCTGTTTCAGGATGCCGCGCACCTGTGCCGTCAGGCGTTCGCGCGTGCCGCCGTCGAGGTTGGAGAAAGGTTCGTCGAGCAGCAGCAGGGCGGGCGAGGGCGCGAGCGCGCGGGCCAGCGCGATGCGTTGCTGCTGGCCGCCGGAAAGCTCGTGCGGATAGCGCTCCGCCGCGTCTGCCAGGCCGACCAGCGCAAGCATTTCGGCCACGCGCTCATGTTGCGCGGCGCGAGGCATGCGGCGCAACCCGAAGGCCACGTTCTTCGCGGCCGACAGGTGCGGGAACAGCGCGTACTCCTGGAACATCATGCCCACGCGGCGCTGCTCCGGCGGCAGATGAACCTGGCTGGACGACAGCAGCACGCTGCCCAGCCGGATGGTGCCGGCGCGCACCGGCTCGAAGCCCGCAATCGCGCGCAGCACCGTGGTCTTGCCGCAGCCCGAGGGGCCGAACAGGCAGGCGATTTCGCCCGCGTCCAGCGCGAGCGAGAAGCCGTCGACCACCGTGTGCGGGCCGCGCGGCGTGTCGTAGGCGAGGCTGAGCGAATCGAGGTGCAGCGAAGAACTCATGGGGCATCCGGACTGAAAGTGGCAGCGGGCGTACCCAGTTGGTTGCGCGCCAGCAGCACCACCGGCAGAAGGCCGGCCAGCACGATGCCGAGCGCGGCAATCGCGCCTTCCTCGTAGGTGCCGCGCGCGGCCTCGGCGTAGAGCCAGGTGGCGAGGGTGTCGAAATTGGCGGGCCGCAGCAGCAGCGTGGCGGGCAATTCCTTCATCGCATCGACGAACACCAGCAGCGCGCCGGCCGCGAGCGCGGGGCGCAGCAGCGGCAGGTGCACGCGGCGCAGCGTGCCACCCGTGGTTTCGCCGAGCAGCCGCGAGGCCTGCTCGATGGCCGGAGGAATACGCGAAAGACCCGCCTCGATGCCGCCCACCGGCATCGCCAGGAAACGGATCGTGCAGGCCACCACCAGCACCACGCCAGCGGCCATCAGCGGCAGGCCCTGCCAGCCGAAGGCGGTGGCCAGCGCCGCGTCGAGGGTCAGCGCGGGCGTCAGCAGCCCGATGGCGAGCACCGTTCCCGGCACCGCATAGCCCAGCGTGGCGACGCGCGCCTGCCAGCGCGCACGGTTGATGCCGGAGCCCTGCGTGCGCGCGGTCCATGCGACCACCAGCCCCGCGGCCACGGCCGTCACGGTGACGCCCGCCGCCAGCGCCAGCGTGTTGCCCAGGCTCGCGAGCAGCCCCTGCGAGATACCGCCGCCCTGGCGCAACCGCTTGGCGCTTTCCCAGACGAGGTACAGCGCCGGGGCCACGAAGCCGATCAGCACCGGCAGCGCGGCGGCGGCGGTCGCAGCCCATGCCGCGGCCCCGCGCAGACGGCGTGGCTGCACGGCGCGCATGCGCTGCGCAGAGCCGAAGCGCTGGTGCCGCCGGCCGTTGCGTTCGAGCCAGACCAGCGCCACCACCATGAACAGCATGGCGCATGCGATCTGCGCGGCGCCTGCGAGGTCGGAGCGCGTGATCCACGTGGTGTAGACCGCCACGGTGAGCGTGTTGACGCCGAGGAACTCCGAGGCGCCGATGTCGTTGAGCGTCTCGAGCAGTGCCAGGCTCAGGCCCACGGCCAGCGCCGGCCGTGCGAGCGGCAGCGCCACGCGGAAGAATGCGCCGCGCCGGTTCTCGCCGAGCATGCGCGCGGCTTCCATCAGGTGGGCCGGCTGCGTCATGAACATCGCGCGCGCCGTCATGTAGACGTAGGGGTACAGCACGAAGCCCAGCACGAAGATAGCGCCGGGCATCGAGCGCAGGTCCGGCAGGCGGAACTGGCGCGGGCTGTCGAAGCCCAGTATCCATCGAATGGCGCCCTGCACCGGGCCGATGGGATGCAGCAGGTCGAGGTAGGCGAAGGCGACGATGTAGGTCGGCATCGCCAGCGGCAGCAGCAGCGCCCAGTGCAGCACACCGCGCCCGGGAAAGTCGTGCGCCGTGACCAGCCATGCGCAGCCGGTGCCGATCAGCAGCACCAGCGTGCCGACGCCGGCCAGCAGCAAGGCCGTGTTGAGCGCCGCCTGCGGCAGCACGTGCGCGAGCAGCGGCCCCCAATGCCCGACGCCCGAGCCGAACGCGATCCACGCGAGCGAGACCACCGGGGCCAGCACGCCGATGGCGATCAGGAAAGACGCGCAGCGCCAGGCCGGGCCCGCGGCGTGCAGGCCCGGCGGCCGGCGCCGCAGGAAGCTCATTCAGTCAATTGCCGGCAAGGATTGCCCGGCTCCGTCGAAGTCACTGGTCGAAGCCGACCTTGTCGACCAGCGCGCTGGCCTGCTTGCGGTGCTTGGCGATCTCGGTCAGCGGCAGCGGATCGACCTTCAGCTCGCCGATGGTCTGGCCGATGATCGGGTCGAGCGCCACGCCCTTGCGCACCGGGTATTCGTAGTTGGCCTGCGCGTAGAGCGCCTGGGCCGGCTCCGACACCAGGAACTCGAGCAGCTTGACCGCGTTGGCGCGCTGCGGCGCATTCCTGGCCACGGCAGCGCCGCTGATGTTGACGTGCGTGCCGCCGCTCCCGGCGTTGGCGAAGGTCGGGCGGATGACCTTGATGGCGTCGCCCCACTTGCGCGCGTCGGTGCCTTCCTTGGCGCTCTTCATCTGGCCGACGTAGTAGGAGTTGGCCAGGCCGACGTCGCAGATGCCGCCCAGGATGTCGCGCGCCACGTCGCGGTCGCCGCCGGTGGCCTTGCGCGCCAGGTTGGCCTTGACGCCGCGCAGCCACTGCTCGGCCTTGGCTTCGCCGTCGTGCGCGATCAGCGAGGCGACCAGCGCGGTGTTGTACGGGTGCTGGCCGGCGCGGATGCAGACCTTGCCCTTGTACTTCGGGTCGGCCAGGTCTTCGTAGCGGAAGCTCTTGATCGGCAGGCTCTTGTCGGCGTACAGCACGCGCGCGCGCATCGAGAGCGAGAACCACTGGCCGTCCGCGCCGCGCAGGTTGGCGGGAATGGCCGATTCGAGCGCGGCCGACTTCACAGGCTGCGTCACGCCGCCGTCCACCAGGTCCATGAGGTTGCCGATGTCCACCGTCATCAGCACGTCGGCCGGCGAGCGCGCGCCTTCGGCCTTCACGCGTTCCAGCAGGCCGTCCTTCACGAACACGGTGTTGACCTTGATGTTGCTCTGCGCACTGAAGGCCGAGATGAGCGGCTGGATCAGCGCCGGCTCGCGCGTCGTGTAGAGCGTGAGTTCGTCGGTCGCGGCTTGCGCGGGCAGGGCGGCAACGGCCAGCCAGGCGGCGCCGGCGCTGAACAGTGCGCGCGCGGCGCGGCCTCGGACGCTTTTGCGTTCGGTGAACATGAAGAAATCCTCCGGGAAGCGGCTGTGAAATATTCTGGAAACGTCGGCGCCTGTTGCTTCGGCAACGGCGGCGATGAGAATAATTATCACTGGGCGTACGAAGGCCGACGCCTTTGGACTTACAGGTCGAAGGCCTACTCCGCTTCCGGGCGGGTCGGGTCAGCGCGCCGGCGGGATCTCGAACACCAGGCAGGTGGTGGTGGCGTGCGCATACAGCGTGCCGTCGGGGCCGTACAGGCGGGCCTCGGCGGTGGCCAACTGCTTGCCGCAATGGATCACCTTGCCTTCGGCGCGCACGCGCTGCACCTTGGGCGTCAGGCCCTTCACGTAGTTCACGCCCAGCTCGGCGGTCGTGTAGCCGCGCCCGGGCGGCATCATGGTGTGCACCGAGCAGCCCAGGGCGGAGTCGAGCATGGTCGCGACCCAGCCGCCGTGGATGGTGCCCAGCGGATTCAGGTGCTGCGGCAGCGGCGTGCCCTGGAAGATGGCCACGCCGGCGCGCACTTCCACGATCGTGAAGTCCAGCGTCTTGGCGATGGCCGCGTACGGAATCTCGCCGGCCAGCATGGCCTGCATCACTTCGAGGCCGGTCTTGCCCGCGATCTGCTCGGGGCGGGCGAGGCCGGGACCGGGGCCGGCGTCCAGGCGCTCGGTGATGCGGCGTTCTTCGGCGATCCAGCCTTCGAGCTGGTTGGGGTTCTGTGTCATGCCTGTGTTCCTTCTGGGGGCTTTGCGGAGCGGTGTTGATTGCATATGCAATAGTTGCACATACAATAATATCCCATGGACACCCCCACCAAGCCCCGCGGCTGCACCAGCTTCAAGGTGCGCCAGCTGTCGCGCCGCCTCTCGCAGCACTACGACGCCGAGGTTTCGCAAAGCGGCCTCAAGACCACGCAGTACTCGCTGCTGTCGAACCTGGCCCGCATCGGCCCCTGCCGGCCGGTCGACCTGGCTGCCGAACTCAAGATGACCGCCTCCACGCTCAGCCGCAACCTGCAGCCGCTGATCGCCGCGGGGTTCGTGGCGCAGACCGCCGGTGCCGATGCGCGCAGCCGGCTGGTGCAGGTCACGCCAGAGGGCGAAGCCAAGCGGCGCGAGGCGCTGGGCCACTGGAAGACCGCGCAGCAGAAGCTCAATGCGCTGCTGGGCGTGGAGCGCGTGCTGGCGCTGCACCTGCTGATCGACGAGTCGATGGAACTGCTGGGCGCCGACGACGCACCCGACGCCGACGACTGATTCCCCCACCCACCGCTTTTTCCCCACGCATTCACATCACGCGCATGGCCGCGCGCTGCCCCCGTTTTTTTCTTCGTCCTCTACATCGCATTCCAACATCCGAGGTCCCATGTTCGCAACCCAAGTTTCCGCATGGCTGCAGCGCCGCGGCATCCACTACGGCTGGATCGTCGCCGCCATCACCTTCCTGACCATGCTGACCATGTCGGCCGCGCTGGGCCTGCCGGGGGCCATGCTCAAGCCGCTCGGCCAGGAATTCGGCTGGAGCACCGAGCAGATCTCGTCGGCGCTCGCGCTGCGCTTCGCGCTGTTCGGCCTCATGGGCCCGTTCGCTGCGGTGCTCATGGAGCGCTACGGCCTGCGCGCGGTCATCTGCACCGGCCTCGCGCTGGTCGGCCTGGGGATGGCGCTCGTCACCATGGCTTCGCAGCTGTGGCAGCTGTTCGTGCTGTGGAGCCTGATGCTGGGCCTGGGCACCGGCATGACCGCGCTGGTGCTCGGCGCGGTGGTGGCCAACCGCTGGTTCGTGGCGCGGCGCGGCCTCGTCATCGGCATGCTCACGGCCAGCTCGGCCACGGGGCAGCTGGCGTTCCTGCCGTTCGCGGCCTGGATGATCGAGCACTGGGGCTGGCGCTCGGCCATCGTGCCGATCGTGATCGGCAGCATCCTCATCGGCCTGCTCGCGCTGTGCCTGATGCGCAACCGGCCGTCCGACATCGGCCTGCTGCCCTACGGTGAAAAGCCCGGCACGCAGCCGGCCGCGCCGGCTGCCGCCGCGCCCGCCATGAACTTCGCCACGCCGTTCCGCGTGCTGAAGGAAGTCTCGACCAACCGCACCTTCTGGATCCTGGCGGGCACCTTCTTCATCTGCGGCCTGAGCACCAACGGCCTCGTGCAGACGCACTTCATCTCGCTGTGCGGCGACAACGGCATGGGCGCCGTGCCCGCCGCGTCGGTGCTGGCGATGATGGGCGCCTTCGACTTCGTCGGCACCATCCTCTCGGGCTGGCTGTCGGACCGCTACGACAACCGCAAGCTGCTGTTCTGGTACTACGGCCTGCGCGGGCTGTCGCTGTTCTGGCTGCCGCATTCGGAGTTCACCATCTACGGCCTGGGCATCTTCGCGATGTTCTACGGCCTCGACTGGATCGCCACCGTGCCGCCCACCGTCAAGCTCGCGGGCGCCGCCTTCGGCCCCGCCAAGGTGGGGCTGGTGTTCGGCTGGGTCTTTGCCGCGCACCAGCTGGGCGCTGCCACTGCCGCCTACGGCGCCGGCTTCGCACGCACGCTGCTGCTGACCTACACCCCCGCGCTGTACGCAGCCGGCGCGGCCTGCCTGGTGGCCGCGTTGATCGTGATGATGATCCGCCGCCCGGCCGCCAAGGCCGGCACATCCGTGACGCCCGCCGCGGCACGCGCCTGACCCGAACCCATCGAGGCCCCGCCATGACCGCTCCCGGCAACACCGCCGAACTCGACCCGCGCACCCGCCGCCTGCTCGAGGCGCCCATCGTTCCCACGCTGCTGCGCCTGGCCGCGCCCAACGTGCTGGTGATGGTGGCGCAGGCCTCCGTCGGCCTGATCGAAACCTACTTCGTCGGCAAGCTCGGCACCGACGCGCTCGCGGGCATGGCGCTCGTGTTCCCCATCGTCATGCTGATGCAGATGACCTCCAGCGGCGCGATGGGCGGCGGCATCGCCTCGTCCATCGCCCGCGCGCTCGGCGCGCGCCGCCGCGCCGATGCCGATGCGCTGGTGTGGCACGCCATCGTCATCGCGCTGGGCTTCGGCCTGTGCTTCACGCTCGCGCTGATACTGGGCGGGCGCTGGCTCTACGGAATCATGGGCGGCACGGGACCGGCGCTCGAAGCCGCGCTCACTTACTCGCACTGGGTGTTCTCGGGCGCGGTGCTGGTGTGGCTGTTCAACTCGCTGTCGGCCATCATCCGCGGCACCGGCAACATGTCGGTGCCGGCCAACGTGACGGTGGTGGGCGTGGTCTTCCTGATCCCGGCGTCGCCGCTGCTGATCTTCGGCATCGGCCCGCTGCCCGGCATGGGCATCGCCGGCGGCGCGATGGCGCTGCTGCTGTATTACCTGCTGGGCTCCATCGCGCTCATCGTCTACCTGCGTTCGCCGCGCAGCCTGCTGCGGCCCACGCTGGCCGCGCTCAAGCTGCGCTGGCCGCTGTTCCGCGACATCCTGCGCATCGGGCTGGTGGGCGCGGTGTCCACCGTGGCCACCAATCTTTCCATCGGCATCGCGACCGCGCTCACCGGGCATTTCGGCTCGGGCGCGCTGGCCGGCTACGGCACGGCCTCGCGGCTCGAGTATCTGCTGGTGCCGCTGGTGTTCGGCCTCGGCGCACCGCTGGTCGCGATGGTCGGCACCTGCATGGGGGCGGGCCAGCGCGAACGCGCGCTGCGCGCCACCTGGGCCGGCGCGGCGCTGGCCTTTGCGTTGACCGAGACCATCGGCCTCGCGGCGGCGCTGTTCCCGCGTCCGTGGCTGCTGCTGTTCGGCAATGACCCTGCAATGCTCGAGACCGGCGCGCACTACCTGCGCGTGGTGGGGCCGCTCTACGGCTTCTTCGGCGTCGGGCTGGTGCTGTATTTCGCATCACAGGGCGCGGGCCGGCTGCTGTGGCCGGTGCTCGGCAACATCGCGCGGCTCGCGGTGGCCGGCGCGGGCGGGTGGCTGGCGCTGCGCTGGGGCGGCGGGCTCACGGGCGTGTTCGCGGCGCAAGGCGTTGCGCTGGTGGTGTACGGCATCGTGATCGCATCGGCCATCGCGGGCGGTGCGTGGTTTGGCCGGGTGGGCTGGCCGCGCACCACCAGCGGCCTGCTGCGCCGCGTGGCGCAGGCTTGAAGCGAAGCCGCAATTTCTTCTGACGATTCTCAACACAAAGGCACATCATGCAGATCAAGGACTCGGTCGTCTTCATCACTGGCGCCAATCGCGGCCTCGGCCTCGCCTTTGCGAAGGCGGCGCTGGCCGCGGGCGCGCGCAAGGTCTACGGCGCGGCGCGCGACCCCAGCTCCGTCACGCTGCCCGGCGTGACGCCTGTGGCGCTCGACGTGACGCAGCCCGCGCAGATCGAGGCGGCCGTGCGCGCCTGCGGCGATGTATCGCTGCTGGTCAACAATGCGGGCATTTCGCGCGGCTCCAGCCTGCTGGGTTCGCCCGATGCAATGGCTGCGGCACGCGCGGAATTCGAAACGAATTTCTTCGGTCCCTGGGCGATGACGCAGGCCTTCGCGCCGGTGCTCGCGGCCAACGGCGGCGGTGCGGTGGTCAACGTGCTGTCGGCCCTGAGCTGGACCACCTTCCCGAGCGTGGCGACCTACAGTGCCACCAAGTCGGCCGCATGGTCGCTGAGCAACGGCCTGCGCAACGAACTGGCGGGGCAGGGCACGCAGGTCACGAGCCTGCACGTGGCTTTCATGGACACCGACATGGCCGCGCACGTGCCCGGTGCCAAGGCCTCGCCCGACGACGTCGCTAGGCAGGCCCTGGAGGGCGTGGAGGCGGGCAAGGCAGAAGTGCTGGCCGACGCGGTCTCCCGGCAGCTCAAGCAGGGCCTGTCGAGCGATGCGCCGCCCTATGCGGCGGCGCCTGCCCGATAAGGGCTCGGGCCCTTAGTAGCGATACGGATTGTTCGGCCGGCGGTCGTACCGGTTGGGCACCCCGTCGCCGTCGTTGTCGCGGCGACCATGGCGGCGGTCGTCCCAGCGGCGGTCGCGGTAGTAGCGGTCATTGCCGTGGTAGTGCCGCGGGGCGTGGTAGTAACGCGGCGGCGGCGGCGGTGCGTAGTAGCGCGGGCGCGGCGGCGGTGGCGGCACCACGTAGACCTGCGCCTGGATGAAGCTGCCGGCGGGCTGTGCCTGGGCCGGTGCGGTGAATGCGGCCAGCGACAACAAGGCTGCCGCACCGAATGCCAAAGTAAGCTTTTTCATCTCTGATCCCCACTTGTGTTTTCGAAGCCTCATCCTCGCGGCCCAGTGTGAAGTTCTTGTAAGGCTGGAGCGAAATCGGATGAAGAGCTGTAAGCCCGTGCGCGTAGGACGCGGCGCGAGCTGGACACAATTTTGAAGCAGATTTGCGCCGCGGATCACCTCCGCGGGCAGGCCTTCGGCCCCATGGCCCGTAGGCCGGACGCTCAGCCGCGCGGCGCCGGCAGCATGCGGCGCAGCGCCTCGAAGAACAGGTCCGACTGTTCGCGTTCGCCCTGGATCTGTGCCGCCACGTGCGCGGCCAGCTTCGCATCGACCGGCGCCAGCGGGCGGCCAGTCGATTGCGCGATCACCTGGTGCAGGCAGGCGCGCTCGAGGTAGTAGAGATCGTCATAGGCGTGGGCGATAGTGCCTCCCGCCACGATCACGCCGTGGTTCGCCAGGAAGGCCACGTCCTTGCCCGACATGGCGCGGGCGATGCGCTCGCCCTCGGCATCGTCGAGCGCCAGGCCGTTGTATTCGGCGTCGATGGCGATGCGGTTCATGTAGCGCATCGCGTTCTGGCTCGAGGTCGGGTCGAGCGCGCGGTCGACCGTGATCGTGAGCGCCGTCGCGTAGGGCATGTGGCAATGCAGCACCACCGCATGGCCCGTGAGCCGGTGCACCGCGCCGTGGATGAACAGGGCGGTGGGCTCCACGCGGTGGCGGCCGGCGAGCACTTCGCCGTGCACGTCGATGAGCACGATGTCGTCCGGGCCGATCTCGCTCCAGTGCAGGCCGCGCGGGTTGATGAGGTAGCGGTCCTGCGCGCCCGGCAGCATCACGCTGAAGTGGTTGCAGACGCCCTCGGAAAGCCCGTGGTGCGCGGCGGCGCGAAGGGCCAGCGAGAGGTCTTCGCGCAGCTTGCGGACCGCGGGGCTGGCGTAGTCGGAATCGGCGGACATCGTGGGGGTTTCTCCTGGTTCTTGTGGGTTGGCCGGGGGTCAGGCGTGGATCACTCCGGTCCAGGCCGCGATGAATTTCTTCGCGTCTTCGCGCACCGCCGTGGCCTGCTTGCCCGGCTTGTAGAGCGCGGAGCCGATGCCGAAGCCGGCCGCGCCGCCCGCCCGCCATTCGGCCATGTTCATGGGCGTGATGCCGCCCACGGGCATCACCGGCGTGCCGGCCGGCAGCACCGCCAGCAGCGCCTTCACCACGGCGGGCGAGGCCAGCTCGGCCGGGAACAGCTTGAGCCCGGTGGCGCCGGCCGCCAGCGCGCCGAAGGCCTCGGTGGGCGTCATCACGCCCGGCAGGCAGACCATGCCGAGCCGCGCGGCTTCGGCGATGACATCGGCGTTGTAGTTGGGCGAGACGATCAGCTCGCCGCCGGCCGCGTGCACGTCGCGCACCTGCTGGGCGCCGAGCACCGTGCCGGCGCCGACCAGCGCCTGCGGAAAGCGCTTGCGCATCAGCGCGATGCTCTCCAGCGGTTGCGGCGAGTTGAGCGGCACTTCGAGCAGCCGGAAGCCGGGCTCGACGATGGCGTCGCCGACGTCCGCCGCTTCCGCTGGCGTGAGGCCGCGCAATATCGCCACCAGGGGCAGCTCGCGCATCGCGGCGTTGAATTTTTCGAGGGGAGTGGTCATGCGGCTGCAGTTCCGTCGGTGTCGAGAAAGCCGGACAGCGCGTGCAGTCCGGCCCAGGTGGCTTCTGCGCCCAGCGTGCGCGTGGTGACGCCGGTGGCGCGCAGCGCGAGCGTGTAGCGCTGGGTGAGGGTGGGCGATCCGATCAGCACCACTTCGCCGACCGCCTGCAACGACTGCGTGCGCAGCTCTTCGCCTATGAGCAGGCCAGAGAGATAGCTTGCAAGCTCCTGCTTCGGCATGCGCTCGAACAGCGCCAGCGTGCGCGCGCCGAAGGCGTTGTGCAGCAGGCCGTGGCCGTTCTCCGAGCGGGTCACGCCTTCCAGGAAAGCGGCTTCGTCGAGCGGCGCAGCGGCGTCGAGCGTGCGGGCGAGGATCGAGTGCTGGCTCAGCAATGCATAGAACTCGCCCGTCATGTAGGTGCGAAAGCCCGCCACGCGGCCCTTCCTGACCGTGGCCCACTTGTTGTGGGTGCCGGGCAGCACGAAGACGCCGTCGTCCAGTCCGGTGATCGACATGGCGCCGAAGATCTGCACTTCTTCTCCGCGCATCACGTCGGGCACGCCGTCATGCTCGTCGCTCAGGCCGGGAACGATCGCGATACGCGTGCCGGGAATGGCGTGGATGTCGATGATCTTGCGGCCCACTTCGACGCGGCCCGCGGGGCAGGCGCAGTAGGGGGCCTCGACCCAGCCCTGCTTGCTGCCGGCCATGCCCGAGATGAGGCAGCGGGTGCCCTCGGCTCGCATCCAGTCGCTGAACAGCGTCTCGAAGACTTCGGGAAAACCGCCTTCAGGCACGGTGAGGATGCCGCGCGCGTCGCTGCGTTCTTCCAGCACCTTGCCGTCGGTATCCAGCAAGGCGCCGCGCAGGGAGCTCGTGCCCCAGTCGATGGCTACCAGTCTCTTCATTTGTCCTTGTCTGTCTTGTCGTGTTTTGGTTCAGGGCGTGCGCACAGGCAACCGGGTACTCCCCGCAGCGAAATAAAGGAGGAGGGGCGAAGCCCCGGGGGACATTCGCGGAGCAAGGCACCCCGTCGGCGCGATCGCACCCCGAACAGCAACCGGCCTGAATCCTAGTGGCTAGTGATTGTCGCGCGGCACGAAAGACCCGCGACGCCCACGCAGGAAAGCAAGGTCGGCCCCTTGGTCGGCCTGCAGCACCGTGTCGACATACAGCTTCCAGTACCCCGAATCCAGCGGTGCCTTGGGCGCAACCCATTTCTCGCGCCGCTTCGCCAGCTCTTCGTCGCTCACATGCAGATGCAGCCTGCGGTTCGGCACGTCGAGTTCGACGATGTCGCCGTCCTGCACCAACGCCAGCGGTCCGCCGGCCGCGGCCTCGGGTGCCGTGTGCAGCACCACCGTGCCGTAGGCCGTGCCGCTCATGCGTGCGTCGCTGATGCGGACCATGTCGGTGATGCCCTTGCGCAGCACCTTCGGCGGCAGCGGCATGTTGCCTGCCTCGGCCATGCCGGGGTAGCCCTTGGGGCCGCAGTTCTTCAGCACCATGACGCAGTGCTCGTCGATGTCCAGGTTCTCGTCGTCGATGCGCTTGTGCAGGTCTTCGGCGCTCTCGAACACCACCGCGCGGCCCTTGTGCACCAGCAGCTCCGGCGTGGCCGCGCTGGGCTTGATGATCGCGCCGTTGGGCGCGAGGTTGCCGCGCAGCACGCAGATGCCGGCCTTGTCCTTGAAGGGCTCGGCCTGGGTGCGGATGACCTGCGGGTTGAAGTTCTCGGCGTCCTTCACGTTCTCCCACAGGCTCTGGCCGGTGACGGTGAGAACATCCTTGTGCAGGTGGTCGGCGATTTCCTTGATCACCACCGGCAGGCCGCCCGCGTAGCAGAAGTCTTCCATCAGGTATTGGCCCGACGGCTGCAGGTTCACCAGGCAAGGCAGCTCGGCGGCAAGGCGGTCGAAGTCGTCGAGCGTGAGCTCGACACCCATGCGGCCCGCAATGGCCAGCAGATGGATCACGAAGTTGGTGGAGCCGCCGATGGCCGCGTTGACCTTGATCGCGTTCTCGATGGCCTCGCGCGTGAGGATCTTCGACATGTTCATGTCTTCATGCACCATGCCGACGATGCGCCGGCCCGCCTGCCGCGCGAGCACGTTGCGGCGGCCGTCCACGGCGGGGTAGGCCGCATTGCCCGGCAGGCCGATGCCCAGCGACTCGACCATGCTGGCCATGGTGCTCGCGGTACCCATCGTCATGCAGTGGCCGTGGCTGCGGTGCATGCAGCTCTCGGCCTCGAAGAACTCCTGCAGCTTGAGCGTGCCGGCGCGCACCTGCTCGCTCATCTGCCACACGCCGGTTCCCGAGCCGAGCTCCTGTCCGCGCCACTTGCCCGAAAGCATCGGGCCGCCCGACACGCCGATGGTCGGCAGGTCGACGCTGGCGGCGCCCATCATGAGCGCGGGCGTGGTCTTGTCGCAGCCCATGAGCAGCACCACGCCGTCGAGCGGGTTGCCGCGAATGCTTTCTTCCACGTCCATGCTCGCGAGGTTGCGATACAGCATGGCGGTGGGCCGCAGCAGCGTTTCGCCGAGCGACATCACCGGGAACTCGAGCGGGAAGCCGCCTGCTTCGTACACGCCGATCTTCACCTGCTCGGCGAGCGTGCGGAAGTGCGAGTTGCAGGGCGTGAGTTCGCTGAACGTGTTGCAGATGCCGATGACCGGCCGACCGTCGAACTGGTCGTGCGGCACGCCCTTGCCTTTCATCCAGCTTCTGTAGATGAAGCCGTCGCGGTCGTTGCGGCCGAACCATTGCTGGCTGCGAAGTTCGCCGGGTTTCTTCTTGGGGATCGTGCTCATGGGGTTTGTCTCCGAGTACCGTTTTTGTGGTGACAAACCTCAGGGTTTGTCCTGCCGGGCTGCAGTTTCAATCATCATATGATAAGCGCGGAGAGCCTGCCAGAGCCTCTGTTTTTTGGATTGGCGGGATACCGGAATTCACATCGCTCATGATCAAGAACATCCACGGTCGAACGCTCGAGCTGCTCGGTGAAGCCGTGGTGTCGGGGCGTTACGCCATCGGTGCGTCGATCCCCGCGGAGCCCGTGCTGGGCGAGGAACTCGGTGTGAGCCGCACCGTGGTGCGCGAGGCCATCAAGTCGCTGGCGGCCAAGGGCTTGATCGTCACCGGCCCGAAGGTCGGCACGCGCGTGCTGCCCAAGGACAAGTGGAACTGGTTCGACCCCGACGTCATCACCTGGCAGGCGCGCGCCGGCCTCACGCCCGAGTTCCTGCGCGACCTGCAGGACCTGCGCCGCGTGGTCGAGCCCGCGGCCGTGCGGCTTGCCGCCGAACGTGCGAGCGCGAAGGACATCGAGGAGATCGAGGCCGCCTACGCGGGCATGAAAGAGGCCGTGGAGAACGGCGGCGAGTACGTCGCCTTCGACCTGCGCTTTCACAACGGGCTGCTTTCCGCCGCCGGCAACCGCATGCTCTCGCAGATGAGCAAGGTGCTCAACGCGCTGCTTCGCACCAGCTTCGAGATATCGACCACCAAGCCCGACGGTCCCGCGCTGTCGCTGCCGCTGCACCGCGCGGTGCTAGACGCCGTCATCGCGCACGACCCCGCGAAGGCCGAGCTGGCCATCATCCGCCTCATCGACGGCGCGCGGCAGGACATCGAGGACGTGCTCGGCTCGCGCCGCAGGCTGCCGCGCCTGAGCCGGCCGCCGCCCAGGCTCAAGGCCAGCTAGCAGCTTCGGCGCCGACCACGCGTTTTCCCGCAGTTCGCATCCGGTTCTTTCACCCCTGGCTCGCGCCCGAGCCGATTCCACCGAAGAAGAGAAGGAGACAACAAGCATGAAACTCGTCAAATCGCTGATCGCGCCGACGCTGGTCGCGTTGGGCCTCATAGCGGCGGGCAATGCCGCCGCCCAGGAAAAACTCACCGTCTGGTGGGTCAAGGGCTTCTACAAGGCGGAGGACGACGCACTGTTCGCCGCCATCAAGAAGTTCGAGGAGAAGAACAAGAACGTCAAGATCGAGCTGTCGCAGTACCCGATCCAGGACATGATCCCCAAGACCGTGTCCGCGCTCGACTCGGGCAGCCCTCCCGACGTGGCCTACGCCGACGTGTACGACTTCCAGGTCACCGGCAAGTGGGCCTACGACGGCAAGCTCGAGGACATCAGCAGCGTGCTCACGCCCATGAAGGACCGCTTCGCGCCCAACACGCTGGAAACCACGTACCTCTACAACGACCAGACCAAGGCCAAGGCGTACTACGCGTTCCCGATCAAGCAGCAGACGATGCACATCGAGTACTGGCGCGACATGCTGGCCGAGGCCGGCTTCAAGGAGTCGGACATCCCGGCCACCTGGAAAGAGTACTGGTCGTTCTGGTGCGACAAGGTGCAGCCCGCCAGCCGCAGGGAAAGCGGCAAGC
Organism: Variovorax sp. MPBD4-3; assembly: GCF_058809745.1. Taxonomy (NCBI): domain Bacteria; kingdom Pseudomonadati; phylum Pseudomonadota; class Betaproteobacteria; order Burkholderiales; family Comamonadaceae; genus Variovorax; species Variovorax sp. MPBD4-3. The sequence continues at coordinate 71,852 of NZ_JBXASW010000013.1, read as the reverse complement.
GCACCTTCGGCATCGGCCAGCCCATGGGCGTGGATTCGAGCGACGCCTTCTATTCGTTCCTGACCTTCATGGACGCCTACAACGTCAAGCTGGTCGACGACAACGGCAAGCTGCTGGTCGACGATCCGAAGGTGCGCACCGGCCTGATCGGCGCCATGACCGACTACACCGCGCCATACACCAAGGGTTGCACGCCGCCTTCCTCCACCAGCTGGAAGGACCCGGACAACAACGTCGCGTTCCACAACAAGACGACCGTGATGACGCACAACGCGACCATCTCCATTGCAGCCAAGTGGCTCGACGACTCGACCAACGCCTCGCTCACGCCGGAGCAGCGCGAGGAAGCGCGCAAGAACTACACCGAGCGCATCCGCACCGCCGGCTTCCCCAGCAAGCCCGACGGCAGCAAAATGGTCTACCGCACCGCGGTGAAGACCGGCGTGGTGTTCAAGGATGCGAAGAACAAGGCGCGCGCCAAGGAGTTCGTCGCCTTCCTGATGCAGGAGGACAACCTCACGCCGTACGTCGAGGGCTCGCTGGGCCGCTGGTTCCCCGTGACCAAGGCCGCGCAGCAGCGTGACTTCTGGAAGGCCGACCCGCATCGCCTCTCGGTCTACAACCAGTACGCCGCCGGCACCGTGACCTTCGAATTCACCAAGAACTACAAGTTCACCGTGCTGAACAACGAGAACGTCTGGGCCAAGGCCATGAGCCGCGTCGTGACCGACAAGGTGCCGGTGGACAAGGCCGTGGACGAGATGATCGCCCGCATCAAGACGGTGGCGGGTCAGTAGGCCGCGCACGCACGGCACCCGTCAACACCAGCAGCTGCACACCATGAGCGCCACTGCCACCGCCGCCGCGTCGACCACACCGGCGCCTGTCGTCAATCCCGGAGCGCGGCATGCGCGCTGGCAGTTCTGGGGCGCGGTCATGGTCGTGCCCTACCTGCTGGTGTTCGTGGTGTTCGTGCTGTACCCGGTGGGCTACGGGCTCTGGCTCGCCCGCCATCCGCAAAGCTACGTGAAGCTGGTCGAAGACCCGATCTTCTTCCGCTCGGTGATCAACACGGCCATCTTCCTGGTCGTGGCGATCAACCTGAAGATGGTCGTGGCACTCGTGCTGTCGGGCTTCTTCGTCACTTCGCGCTGGTGGATCAAGATCGTCGCGGCGATCTTCATCCTGCCGTGGGCCATGCCCTCGATTCCCACCATCCTGTCGATCCGCTTCATGCTGAACCCGGAGTGGGGCGTGATCAACAGCACCATCTTCCGCCTGACCGGCGCCGACGGCCCCAACTGGCTCAACGATCCCTCGCTGGCGCTGGCCTTCGCGATGATCGTGCACATCTGGAAGTCGCTGCCGTTCTGGACGCTCATCCTCGTGGCCGGCCGCCTTGCCATTCCCACCGAGCAATATGAAGCGGCTTCGGTCGACGGCGCCTCGTCGTGGCAGAAATTCCGCTTCGTGAGCTGGCCCGCGCTCAAGACGCTATACATCACCTCGCTCATCCTCTCGATGATCTGGACGCTGGGCGACTTCAACAGCGTGTACCTGCTCACCGGTGGCGGCCCCGCCGACCTGACGCACGTGCTCGCAACCCTGGGCATCCGCTACCTGCGGCTCGACCAGGTCGACCTGTCGATGGCATCCATCGTCGTGGCGCTGCCTCTGGTGCTGCCGCTCGTGTACTTCATGATGAAGAGGCTCTCGAAATGAAACGCTGGACCCCCAAGGCCATGGCGACCGAGGCCAAGCTGCTGCTCATCGGCATTCCGGTGCTGCTGTGGACGCTGATACCGGTCTACCACATGGTGCTGTTCGCGATCTCGTCGAAGGACTCCGCGACCTCGGGCCACCTGTGGCCCAAGAACCCGACGCTGGACAACTTCCGCATCGTGTTCCAGCAGAAGCACTTCTACCTCGACCACTTCTGGCTGCAGCTGTGGAACTCGCTGGTGATCGCGCTGTCGGTGGGCGCGCTCACGCTGTTCGTGGCCACCACCGCCGCCTTCGCCATCAGCAGGCTACGGGTGCGCGGCGGCCGCACGGTGATGAACCTGGCGCTGTTCACGTACTTCATTCCGGCGGCCTTCCTGGCCGTGCCCATGTACAAGACCATGGGCAACTACGGGCTGCTGAACAGCCAGTGGGCGCTCATCCTGGCAATGGTGACCATCGCCTCGCCTTACTGCATCTGGGTGCTCAAGCAGGCGTCGGACAAGCTGCCCTATGAGCTCGACGAGGCCGCGCGCATGGACGGCGCCTCGCCGCTGCAGCTGTTCCGCCTGGTCTACCTGCCGCTGATGGTGCCGTCGCTGGTGGCGGTGGGCACCTATTCGCTGCTGCTGGCGTGGAACGAGTACCTCTACGCGTTCCTGCTGCTGTCCAACGACAAGAGCGTGACGCTGGCCGTGGCGCTCGGCAACTTCCTCTCGGCCGACGACTCGCCGTGGGAGCTGCTCATGGCCACCGGCCTCATCTACGCGCTGCCGCCCGCGGCGATCTACTACACCTTCAAGCGCTACATGGTGGGCGGGCTCACCGCCGGCGCCGTCAAGAGCTGAACGAACGACTCAGGGACAACACGATGGCATCCGTTTCCTTTCGCAATATCCAGAAATCCTTCGGCAAGGTCCAGATCATCAAGGGCCTGGGCTTCGACATCACCGACGGCGAGTTCGTGGTGCTGGTCGGCCCTTCGGGCTGCGGCAAGTCGACCTTGCTGCGCATGCTCGCGGGCCTGGAAGACATCAGCGGCGGCGAGATCATGATCGACGGCCGCGTGGTCAACGACCTCGAGTCGAAGGACCGCGACATCGCCATGGTGTTCCAGAGCTACGCGCTGTATCCCCACATGACGGTGGGCGAGAACATGGGCTTCAGCCTGCGCCTGCGCAGCGCCGAGAAGTCGGTGACCGAAGAGCGCGTGGCGCGCGCCGCGAAGATCCTCAACCTCGACGCATTGCTCGGCCGCTATCCGCGCGAGCTCTCCGGCGGCCAGCGCCAGCGCGTGGCCATGGGCCGCGCCATCGTGCGCGACCCGAAGGTGTTCCTGTTCGACGAGCCGCTGTCCAACCTCGACGCCAAGCTGCGCGTGGCCATGCGCGCGGAGATCAAGGCGCTGCACCAGCGGCTGAAGACCACCACCGTCTACGTGACGCACGACCAGATCGAAGCCATGACCATGGCCGACCGCATCGTGGTGATGCACGACGGCATCGTCGAGCAGATCGGCACGCCGCTCGACCTGTACGACCGGCCCGACAACCTGTTCGTGGCCCAGTTCATCGGTTCTCCGTCGATGAACGTGATCGAGGGCACGGTGCGCCGCGCGGGCGGCGAGTGCTGGGTCGAGGCGCAGGGCGCGCGCTGGCCGGTGCCGGCCACCACATCGGCGCCCGACGGCCAGCCGGTGCACTACGGCGTGCGGCCCGGCGACATCACGCTCGGCGGCGGAGCGCAGTCGGTGGCGGCCAAGGTGATCGTGGTCGAGCCCACGGGCGCGGAGACCGAACTGCTGGTGCAGGTGGGCGAGTCCCGCCTGGTGCTGGCGGTGCATGGCCGCGTCGATGCCCGGCCCGACGAGATCGTCAACCTGGCGATCGACACGCCGCGCGTGCACCTGTTCGACCGGCAGACCGGCCGCCGCATGGGCTGAGCGCGCGGCCCGGGTTCAGTCCGTGCGCAGCCTGAGCAGGGCGCGCACGAAGCCGTGGTCGGAGCGCGAGCGGTCGCGCCCTTCGTGCAGGTGGTCGTTGAAGTAGTCGACACGCCGCACGTCGCCCAGGCTGTGGCGGCTGGTGGCGACGAATTCCTCGCTCACCAGGATCTGGTCGAGCACCTCCGGATAGCCCTGGTGGATGTGCGAGTACGCCACGTCCTTCTTGAGCGCCGACTCGCCCTGCATCTCGTAGGCGTTGAACAGCGCCACGTCGCGCGCGGCTTTGTCGTAGGCCACTTCGGAGGTGGCCGCCACGAGCTGCGTGGTCACGCTGTGCGGGTTGTCGTTGAAGTCGCCCATCACCACGAGCGGCACGTTCGTGCCCTGCAGCAGGTCGATGACGATGCAGCGCAGGGCCGCGGCCTCCGCGCCGCGCATCAGCAGCGAGCGCAGCGACGCCATCACGCCCACCTTGCGGTCGTCGCGGTCCTCCAGGTGGTTGCCTTGGGCGTCCTGCAGGAACTTCGGGCGCTTGGACTTCAGGTGCACCGTCAGCACATGCACCTGCTGGCCGTGCTTCATGCGCACCGTGACCAGCAGGGGCGGGCGTTCGAAGCGCGTGTGCGCGCCCAGGCCCGGCACCTCGACGCCGAAGCCTGGCGGGAAGTCGACGAAGGAGCGGACCTCGTCCAGCTTCAGGCGGGTCGCGATGCCCACGCGCGGCGTGCCCTGCGCCCCTGGCCTGGCCGGTGTGCCGGCGGGGCTGCCGGGCGGCGGCGTGTTCTCGGCGCCGGGCACAGACACGAAGTCGTAGCGCAGCCCGCTGCGGGCGATGGCGGCCTTCAGTGCCGCCTCGTCCCACACCTCCTGCACCGCCAGCACGTCGGCGTTGAGCGCCTGGAAGCGCTCGCCGGTCCAGTCGATCTTTCGCTCGTACTCACGCTCGTTGTAGGCGTCCTGGTTCTCGTAGTACGCCCGGTTCGGGTTCGCGAGGTTGAGAAGGTTGCAGGTGGCGACGAAGAGGGTGGCGTAGTTGGGCGGGATGTATTGCATGGCGTAACGATTGTGGCCCGGGCGAGGGCGGTGCCGCACCACCAATGAAAAAGGGCACCGAAGTGCCCTTGCTCTGTTTCCGGACAGGCGTGCCGCCCGGATGCGTGTGCTTTCTTCAGCCTCAGCGGCCGAAGGAACGGCCACCGCCGCCACCGGAGCGGCCGCCACCGCCGCCATAGCCACCACCGCCGCCACCCGAGCGGCCACCGCCGCCCGAACGGTTGCCGCCGTAGCCACCGCCGCCGCCGCCCGGACGACCGCGTCCGCGGCCGCCACCCATGTGGTCGACGCTGGTTCGCAACGGATCCGGCTGGCCTGCGCCGCCAGCGACCGCTTCGGCACGCAGGTGCGCGACCTGGTTGGCTTGCGTCGGGCTGTGGCTGTTGCCGTGATGGCGCGGCTGGCGCTCGTCATGCGGCTGATGGGCTTGCTGATGCTGATGCGGCGCATGGTGCGGTGCGCGTGCCGGACCTTGCGGGCCGCGGCCTTGCGGTGCGCGGGCACCCGGGCCGCGCGGGCCCTGGCCTTGTCCGCCGCCGTTGGCATTGCGGGCCTGGCCGCCGCCCTGGCCCTGGCCGCCGCCGCGGCGCTGACCGCCGCCATTGCCGCCGCCACCGCCGTTGCCGCCACCCTGGCCAGCCTTGTTCTCGCGGATGCGTTGCAGCATCTCGGTGCGGGCTGCCTTGGCGGCTGCCTGCATCACATCGCGGCTCGGCGGACGGCCGGCGCCGCCCCAGATCGTCTGGCGACCCATGGCGATGGGCTCGGCGCGTTCGCCTTCCTCAGGGCCGAAGCCCTCGACGATCTGCACGGGAATCGTCTGCTTGGTGAAGCGTTCGATTTCCTGCATGAAGCCTTCTTCGTCCAGGCACACGAAGCTCACGGCCTCGCCGCTCGAACCGGCGCGGCCGGTGCGGCCGATGCGGTGGACGTAGTCTTCGCTGACGTTCGGGATCTCGTAGTTCACCACGTGCGGCAGCTCGTCGATGTCGATGCCGCGGGCCGCGATGTCGGTGGCCACCAGCGCGCGGATGTCGCCGCTCTTGAAGCCGGCCAGCGCCTGCGTGCGGGCGCTCTGGCTCTTGTTGCCGTGCAGCGCCATCGCCTCGATGCCGTTCTTGGTGAGGAATTCGGCCACGCTGTTGGCGCCGAACTTGGTGCGCGTGAACACGAGCACCTGGCTCCACTTGTTCTCGTTGATGATGTGCGCGAGCAGCGCCTTCTTCTTGCCGCGGCCCACGGGGTGGATCACCTGGGTGATGCGCTGCACGGTGGTGTTGCGCGGCGTGACCTGGATGCTCTGCGGGTTCTTCAGCAGCGTGGCGGCCAGGTCGCGGATCTCGTCGCTGAAGGTGGCCGAGAAAAGCAGGCTCTGCTTTTCCTTGGGCACCAGGGCCAGGATCTTCTTCACGTCGTGGATGAAGCCCATGTCGAGCATGCGGTCGGCTTCGTCGAGGATCAGCATCTGGACCTGGCTCAGGTCGAGCATGCCCTGCTGCTGCAGGTCGAGCAGGCGGCCGGGGGTGGCCACGAGGATGTCGACACCCTTCTTGAGCTTGCTGATCTGCGGGTTCATGCCGACGCCGCCGAAGATCACGGTCGAGTCGAGCTGCAGGTACTTGCCGTACGTGCGCACCGACTCTTCGACCTGGGCCGCGAGTTCGCGGGTGGGGGTCAGCACGAGGGCGCGGATGCCGACGCCGCCGAACTTGTTGGTGGCGCTGCGGCTCATGCTGAGCTTGTGCAGCATCGGCAGCGTGAAGGCGGCGGTCTTGCCGGTGCCGGTCTGTGCGCCGCCCAGCAGGTCATGACCTTCGAGCACCGCGGGGATGGCTTGCGCCTGGATGGGGGTGGGCGAGTCGTAGCCGTGCTCGTGCACAGCCTTCAAGATGGCGGGGGCCAGCTTCAGTTCGTCAAAATTCATTGGAAACAATAAGCGCCATACACGGCGCAGTGGCATCGGCCCGCTTGGCGTCTTGTTGACGCCGAGCCAGTCAAGGCAGATGAAGGTCAGGGGTGGGAGCCGGAAAGTCCGCCCTCGCGAAAGGGTTGTTGGATGGAGCTTTCTTCGTCCCCGGCAGAGAGCCGGTGTTGCGGGCAACTGGACCCGGCAACGGTGGCTATTGTCGCATGAGTCGATAATCGGTGGTTTGCCGCGCCAGAACGTGCTTTTCTGGCGCCCGCGCTTTCCCCCGAATCTTTGTACCCAAGGTAACTACTCCCAGATGGCTCAATACGTCTATTCGATGAACCGTGTCAGCAAGACCGTGCCGCCCAAGCGGCAGCTCTTGAAAGACATTTCGCTGTCCTTTTTCCCCGGCGCCAAGATCGGCGTGCTCGGCCTGAACGGCTCGGGCAAGTCCACGCTGCTCAAGATCATGGCGGGTGTGGACAAGGAATTCGAGGGCGAGGCACTGCCCATGCCGGGCATGACGATCGGCTACCTGGAGCAGGAACCCAAGCTCGACCCCGAGCACACGGTGCGCGAATCGGTCGAGGAGTCCATGGGTGCGGTGTTTGCCGCCAAGGCGCGCCTGGAAGAGGTGTACATCGCCTATGGCGCCGAAGACGCCGACTTCGACGCGCTGGCGGCCGAGCAGGCCCAGCTCGAAGCCATCATCGCCACCGCCGGCACCGATTCCGAACACCAGCTCGAAATTGCCGCCGACGCCCTGCGCCTGCCGGCCTGGGACGCCAAGATCGGCGTGCTGTCGGGCGGTGAAAAGCGCCGCGTGGCGCTGTGCCGCCTGCTGCTGAGCAAGCCCGACATGCTGCTGCTCGACGAGCCGACCAACCACCTGGACGCCGAATCGGTGGAGTGGCTCGAAGTGTTCCTGCAGCGCTTCACGGGCACCGTGGTGGCCATCACCCACGATCGCTACTTCCTCGACAACGCGGCCGAGTGGATCCTGGAAATGGACCGCGGCCGCGGCATTCCCTGGAAGGGCAACTACAGCACCTGGCTCGAGCAGAAGGGCGAACGCCTGGCGCAGGAGCAGAAGAGCGAAGAAGCCCACGCCAAGGCGCTGAAGAAGGAACTGGAGTGGTCGCGCCAGAACCCGAAGGCGCGCCAGGCCAAGAGCAAGTCACGCCTCGCCCGCTTCGAAGAGCTGAGCGACATGGAATACCAGAAGCGCAACGAAACGCAGGAAATCTTCATTCCCGTGGCGGAGCGGCTGGGCCAGCAGGTGTTCGAGTTCCACAACGTGAGCAAGTCCTTCGGCGACCGCATGCTGATCGACAACCTGAGCTTCACCGTGCCGCCGGGCGCCATCGTCGGCATCATCGGCCCCAACGGCGCCGGCAAGTCGACGCTGTTCAAGCTGCTCGCAGGCAAGGAAAAGCCGGATTCGGGCGAAGTCGTCATCGGCCAGACCGTGAAGATGGCCTTCGTCGACCAGCACCGCGACGAGCTGGCCAACCAGAAGACCGTGTGGGAAGACATCTCGAACGGCCTGGACATCATCAACGTAGGCAAGTTCCAGATGGCCAGCCGCGCGTATGCGGGCCGCTTCAACTTCAACGGCGCCGACCAGCAGAAGAAGGTCGGCACGCTGTCGGGCGGTGAACGCGGCCGCCTGCACCTGGCCAAGACGCTGATCGCCGGCGGCAACGTGCTGCTGCTCGACGAACCGTCGAACGACCTGGACGTGGAAACCCTGCGCGCCCTCGAAGACGCGCTGCTCGAGTTCGCCGGCACGGTCATGGTGATCAGCCATGACCGCTGGTTCCTCGACCGCATCGCCACCCACATCCTGGCCGCCGAAGGCGACAGCCAGTGGACCTTCTTCGACGGCAACTACCAGGAGTACGAAGCCGACAAGAAGAAGCGCCTTGGCGAAGAAGGCGCAAAACCGAAGCGCATGCGCTACAAAGCCCTGAAGTAAGGCTCAGGCGGCTTCGGCCGCTTCGGCAAGAGCGCGCGGTTCCGCAAGGGGCCGCGCGCTTTTTTCATCGTCCGCCGCAAACACATCGCGTGCGGCGAAGAGGCCGTTCAATGCCGCCGGAAAGCCCGCATATACGGCCATCTGCATGATGATCTCGACCACTTCGTCGCGCGTCACGCCGACGTTCAGCGCGGCCTGGATATGCACCTTCAGTTGCGGCGCGGCATTGCCCATGGCGGTGAGCGCGGCCACCGTGGCGATCTCGCGGGCGCGCAGGTCGAGGCCGGGGCGCGAGTAGATGTCGCCGAACGGAAACTCGATCAGCAGGCGGCTGAAGTCGGGCGCGATGCCGGCCAGGCTCTCGACCACCTTGACGCCGCCATCACCGTCGATCTCCTGGAGCTTGGCCAGGCCACGCGTGTAGCGCAGGTTGTCGTCGTGGCCCTGGTTCTGTGTGTTCGTCATTGCTCGTCTTTCCTTCCCGGGCTTTGCCCGATGGAGGAGGACGCCTCTTCGTCTTCTCGACCTTGCGGTAGTGGCCGATCTTGAGCGACAGCGCCTGCATGGATTGCTGCAGCGCCGCCACCCGGGCCTGAACTTCGGCAAGGTGCTGCTCGAGCATCTCGCGCCGCTCGCCGACGCTGGCGTCCCCCTGGCTTCGAAGCCTGACGAAGGCCTGCATGCCCTGGATGGACATGCCGGTCTCGCGCAGGCGCAACAGGAAATCCAGCAAGTCCATGTCGGCGCTCGCATACCGCCGCTGACCGCCCGGCGCACGCGGCACCGCGGCAATCAGCCCGATGCGCTCGTAGTAGCGCAACGTGTAGGCCGTGAGGCCGGTTCGCTTCGCGACTTCCGCAATGGTCAGGCTGGTTTCCATGGCGTTGATTCTCGAAATTAGAGTGCGCTCCAAGTCAAGCGCTTCGTTGAAGCTCGCGCGCAGGGCGGCGGTGTCGTTGATCTGAGAGGGCCACCAGCAGGCGCGACGGCCCGAAAGCGCCTTGCCGTCACCCGGCATCGTTCGTTGCGGCCGCCGCCGGTTCGGCCTCCGGCATGCCCCGCGCGAGCACGCGCTTGCGCACCGCGTAGATGTTGTTGCGCAGCGCATAGAGCTCGTCGGCATACGACAGCGGCACCGCCACCTTGTTGACGGTGCGGTCGAGCTGGTCGAGGTCGTCCAACAGCGCCTTCTTTTCGCCCTTGTGCGCATCGACCTTGGCTTCGATGTCGCGCAGCCGCGCATACCAGCGGAACACGCGGCGGCGCACTCGGAACTGGTAGAGCGGCGGCACCACGCGGCTCAGCGGCAGCATCAGCACCAGCAGGCCGCCGAGCACCAGCCACATCCGCTCGATCAGGTTGCTGGCCCAGAACGGCAGGTAGCGCTGCCAGGCCGGCGGCGTGCCGTTGATGGCGCGGTCGCCTTCGGGGCTCACCGGCAGCTCGCTGGTGCGCGTGTTGGGAAAGTCGCGCGCCCGGTTGAACCAGCCGGCGCCGCTGTGCAGCGTCTGCGCCGACTGCGCGAAAAGCTGCCGCAGGGCGGGGTGCGTTTCGTCGCGCGACAGCAAAGAGGTGGTGGCCGCCAGCAGCGACACGTCGTGCGGCGGCAGGTCCTTCGACAGGTCGACCACGCCGCGCGGCAGCGTCACGGCCGACAGGAACGGGAAGCGGCGCGAATAGGCGTCGGCCTGGCCGAAGTCCATGAGCTTGATGTCGTCGGAGCGCAGCAGGTGCTGCACCTGCGGCGACTGCGGCGCCGACGACAGCACGATGGCGTCGAGCAGCCCCGCCTGCAGCGCCTCGGCGGCGGCTGCCTGCTCGAGGTTCGACAGCAGCAGGTCGCCGGGTCCGAGCTTGTTGGCCTTGAGCATGCGCTCCATGATGTCCGGCAGGCCGCTGCCCGGCAGGTCGACGTTCACGCGCAGGCCGCGCAGTTGCGTGAGCGATGTCAGCGTGCCGGTCTTGCGGTCGATCTTCTGTGCCGAATCGGCGCGGTAGAAGAGCCATATCGGCTCGTAGAACAGGCTGCCGAGCGATGTCAGGCCGGCCTGCTCGTCCGCCACCGGGTCGGCGCTGCCGCCGCGCACGAAGCCCACGTCGGCGCCGCCGGTGCGCAGCAGCTGCAGGTTCTCGGTCGAGCCCGAGGTGGGCTTGAGCTCCACCTCGATGCCGGCGCGCTTGAGGGCTTCCGCATAGTGCTTGCCGAACTGCGCATAGGCGCTGCCCGTGGGGCCGGTGGCGAGCGTGACGTGCTTGGGCGGTTGCGGTTGCAGCCACCAGTAGGCGGCGACCAGCAGGCCGATCACGATGAACACGATCGGCCCCGCCGAGGCGATCAGGTCGCGGATCGACAGCAGGATGAGCTTCAAGGTCCGGGGGAACGCCATGGTGGTCTTCTCGTGAAGTGTCAGCCGCGCGTTGCTGCCATGTCCGCCGCGCAGGGAATGTGCAGCTCGCCCACCGTCACCGCGCGCGCCGCCTGCACCGCGCGCAGCGTGGCGATGGCGACCGCCTCGGCGGCCATGGTGCTGAGCACCGTCATGCCCGGGGCGTTGCCTTCCAGCGGCACGCGGCCGGTGGCCAGCGCGAACAGCGTGTCGCCGTCGCTCATGGTGTGCACCGGGTTGATGGAACGCGCCAGCCCGTCGTGCGCGACCATGGCGAGCCGGTTGGCCTGCACCTTGGTCAGTAACGCGTCGGTGGCGATCACGCCGATGGTGGTGTTGGTGCCCGCCAGCAGCGGCTTGGGGCTGTCGCCGCGCAGCAGGGCGCGGCGGGTGTCGAGCAGCGACTTGCCGTCTTCGGTGCGCGCACCGGCCACGGGCTGGCCGGTGTTGTGGTCGATCACGTCGCCCAGCGGATTCACCGCGATCAGCGCGCCCACCGTGACGCCGCCGACCTTGACCGACGCGGTGCCGATGCCGCCCTTCATCGCGCGGTGCACGCCGAAGAGCTTGCCCACCAGCGCGCCGGAGCCCGCACCCACGTTGCCTTCGGCGGGCGGCGCCGTGCTCGCGGCCTCGCAGGCGGCATAGCCGGCCGCGGCGTCGGGGCGGATGCGCGCATCGCCCATCGGCAGGTCGAACAGCACGGCGGCGGGCACGATGGGCAGCGTGCCGAAGCGCACGTCCATGCCGATGCCGCGTTCCTCCATCCAGCGCATGGCGCCTTCGGCCGCGGCCAGGCCCCAGGCACTGCCGCCCGCGAGCATCACCGCATGCACCTGCTGCACCAGGTTGCCGGGCGCGAGCAGGTCGGTCTCGCGCGTGCCGGGGGCCGCGCCGCGCACGTCGACACCGCCCACGGCGCCGTCGCGCGCCATGATCACGGTGCAGCCGGTGGGGCGGCGGGTGTCGGAGAAATGGCCGACTTCGATGCCGGCGACGTCGGTGATGGAACCGGCGGAATGGGAAGAGGCGAAAGAGTTGGAAGAGGAGGCTGGCATGGCGGCCGATTATGAGACCGCACCCTCTACGATCAGCACCATGACAGTTGCAAGAAGTTTCTCCCCCGACGGCGGGAGCCGTCATGTCGTGGTGATCGGCGCGGGCGCGGTAGGCAGCGCCACCGCCATCGAAGCGCTGCGCGCGGGTTTGCGCGTGACGGTGGTGGAGCCCGGCGAGCCGGGCGGCCCGCATGCCACGAGCTACGGCAACGCCGGCTGGCTGTCGTCGCATTCGGTGGTGCCGCCCGCGTTGCCGGGGGCCTGGCGCAAGGTGCCCGGCTGGCTGGCCGACCCGCTCGGGCCGCTCGCCCTGCGCTGGCGCTACCTGCCTCGGGCCCTGCCATGGCTGCTGCGCTACCTGGCCTCGGGCTCGACCGAGGCGCGCGTGCAGCGCACCGCCGACGCGCTGCGCACGCTGCTGGCCGACGCGCCCGCGCTGCACGCCCGACTGGCCGCCGAAGCGGGCGTGCCGCAGCTCATCGAGCGGCGCGGGCTGCTGCACGCCTACCGCTCGCGCGCGGAGTTCGACGGCGATGCGCTGGGCTGGCGCGTGCGCCGGCGCGTCGGCATCCAGTGGGAGGAATGGCCGGAGGCCGAACTGCGCCGCCGCGAACCCGATCTCGATGCGCGCTACACCCTGGGCATCTTCGTGCCCGAGGCCGGCCACTGCCGCAACCCGGGCGCCTACGTGGCGGCCCTGGCGCAGCATGCGCTCGATGCGGGCGCCGAACGGGTCGCCGCCCGCGCGACGGGGTTTCGCATCGAGGGCGGCCGGCTGCGTGCCGTGCGCACCGAGGCCGGCGAAATCGCCTGCGACGGCGCCGCCATCTGCGCCGGTGCCCGTTCAGGCGCGCTGGCCGCGGCCGCCGGCTCCGCGGTGCCGCTGGAGTCGGAGCGCGGCTACCACGTGGTCATCGAAGACGCCAAGGCCGGCCCGCGCACGCCGACCATGGTGGCCGACGGCAAGCTCATCGCGCACTGGATGGACGGCGGCCTGCGCGCGGCAGGGCAGGTCGAGATCGCGGGCCTGGAAGCCGCGCCCGACTGGCGCCGCGCCGCAATCCTGCACGAGCATCTGCAGTCGATGTTCCCCTCGCTTGCACGGCCCGCGCCGGGCGCGCCTTCCGTGAAGCACTGGCTCGGGCACCGCCCGAGCCTGCCCGACGGGCTGCCCTGCATCGGCCCGTCAGGTGCCAGTGCCGACATCGTGCTGGCCTTCGGGCATGGCCACGTGGGCCTGTGCGGCTCGGCGCGCACGGGGCGGCTGGCGGCGCAGCTGCTCGCTGGCGCTGCAGCGGAGATACCGCTCGCGCCCTTCGATCCGGGGCGCTTCAAGTCCTGAAGCCGGCCGGCGAATCTCAGTTCGCCGGCGCTATCGAAAGCACCGTGAGCGCACCGTCGACCTTGTCGGCCGTGAACTGCACCTTGTCGCCGGGCTTCACCTTGGTGAGCAGCGCAGGGTCGCTCACGCGGAAGACCATCGTCATGCCCGTCATCTCGAGGTTGGGAATGTCGCCGTGCTTCAGCGTGATCTTCTTCGCGTCGGAGTCGATCTTGCGGACCTCGCCCTCGACGGACGGCAATGCAGCCTGCGCGAAGGCGGCTGCGGCGAGCAGGGCGGCGGAGAGTGCGGTGAACAGTTTCTTCATGATGAGTTTGCTTTCTTCGGTAGGCGGTTGGTTCAGCGATAGCTTTGATAGACGCGCGTGCTGCCGTCGGCCAGCACCAGCAGCACCTCGTGGGGGTCGCGCCGGTCGCCATAGGCCGGGCCGTCCATGCCGGGCGATCCGACCGGCATGCCGGGCACGGCGAGGCCGACGGCCTTGGGCTTTTCCTTGAGCAGCCGTTGCACCTCGCGCGCTGGCACGTGGCCTTCGATGGCGTAGCCGCCGACGAGGCCCGTGTGGCACGAGCCCAGCTTGGCGGGCATGCCCAGGCGGGTGCGCGCGGCGGTATTGCCTTCGTCGTGCACGCGCGTGGCGAAGCCGCTCTTGTCGAGGTGCTTGACCCAGTCCTGGCAGCAGCCGCAGTTCGGGTCTTTCCAGATCTCGACCATCGGCGCCGCGGCCATCGCGGTCGTCGCGGCAAACGGCACGGCAGTGGACGCCAATGCCAGCAGCAGCTTTCTTCTTTGCATGATTTCTCCTTCAGGATTTGCCGGCGGCGGGCAGCACGCGGACGCGGCCGGCCATGCCGAGCTCGTAGTGGTCCTTCACCAGGCAGGCGAAGTCGAAATCGCCGGCGCGGTTGAAGGTCCAGACCATGTCGCCGGTCTTGCCCGGGGGCACGTGCACCATCCACGGCTCGTCGTGCTCCATGCCCGGGAATTTCTTCATCATGGCCGCGTGCGCCTCGATCTCGGCGGTGGTCCCCAGCACCAGTTCGTGCAGGTCCTTGCCGCGGTTCTTCAGGCGCAGGCGGATGGTGTCGCCTTCGCGCACTTCGATGACGGAGGGCGTGAAAGTCATGTCGTCGGCCATCGCGATGTCGATGGTGCGCTTCACCGCGCCGGCCTTGCCCGCGATGCCCCAGGGCTTCTGTTCGGGTGCGGGCGTGGCGGCGCCTTGCGGCCTGGCGACGTGGGCCTCGTGGGCCTGCGCAGCGGTGGCGGCTGCCGCAAGGGCCAGGCTGGCGGCGATGGATGCGAGTGTCTTGTTCATGAGGTGGGTTCCAGGAAAAGAGATCAGTGGTCGTGCGCGCCGTGGCCCGAAGGCTTGCGCACGCTGGCGTCGGTCTTGTCGCCGCCGCCCTTGGCGTCGGTCTTGTTGCCGCCGCCCTTGGCGGCAGGGGCGCTGCGCGTGGCCGGCGGGACGTTCGCCCCCGGCACTTCGCGCGCGACGGTGCCCGCCGGGTGCCTGAACCAGCCCGGGTCGCGGTAGTCGCCCGGCTTCTGGTCGCGCCGCACCTTCAGCAGCGTGAACATGCCGCCCATCTCGGCCGAGCCGAAGGGGCCGGTGCCGGTCATCATCGGCACGGTGTTGTCGGGAATGGGCATCTCCATCTCGCCCATGTCGGCCATGCCCTTGTCGCCCATCACCATGTAGTCGGGCACGAGCTTGCGGATCTTCTCGGCCACGCCCTTCTGGTCGACGCCGATCATGGTCGGCACCTCGTGGCCCATCGGGCCCATGGTGTGGTGCGCCTTGTGGCAGTGCAGCGCCCAGTCGCCTTCCTCGTCGGCAATGAACTCCATCTGCCGCATCTGGCCCACCGCCACGTCGACCGACACCTCCGGCCAGCGCGCGGTGCGCGGCACCGGGCCGCCGTCGGTGCCCGTCACCTCGAACTCGTGGCCGTGGATGTGGACGGGGTGGTTGGTCATCGTGAGGTTGCCCACGCGGATGCGGACACGGTCGCCGCGGCGCACGTTCAGCGTGTCGATGGCCGGGAACACGCGGCTGTTGAAGCTCCAGATGTTGAAGTCGGTCATGGTGTTGACCTTCGGCGTGGCGCTGCCGGGCTCCACGTCGAAGCTGCCGAGCAGGAAGCAGAAGTCGCGCTGCACCGGCTCGATCAGCGGATGGCTGCGGGCCTCGCGAGGATGCGTGACCCAGAAGCCCATCATTCCCATCGCCATCTGCACCATCTCGTCGGCGTGCGGGTGGTACATGAAGGTGCCGGGCCGGCGCGCGGTGAACTCGTAGACGAAGGTCTTGCCCGGCGGGATGTGCGGCTGCGTGATGCCGCCCACGCCGTCCATGCCGTTGGGCAGGCGCTGGCCGTGCCAGTGCACGGTGGTGTGCTCGGGCAGCCGGTTGGTCACGAAGATGCGCACGCGGTCGCCCTCGACCACCTCGATGGTCGGGCCGGGCGACTGGCCGTTGTAGCCCCACATGTTGACCTTGAAGCCGGGCGCCATCTCGCGCACGACGGGTTCGGCGACGAGGTGGAATTCCTTGACACCGGCGTTCATGCGCCAGGGCAGCGTCCAGCCGTTGAGCGTGACGACAGGGTTGTAGGGCCGGCCGTTGGGCGGATCGAGCGGCGGCGCGGTGGCGGTCGAGCCTTGCGACACCGGCTCGGGCAATGCGGCCATGCCCACGCGGCTCACGGTGGTGGCGGCAACGGCCGTGGCCGCGCCCGCGAAGAAGTTGCGACGGTTCATGTCAGTGGCCTCCCGCCGCTGGCGTCTCGCCGGACGCGGCGGTCTGCAGCGCGGTCATGCCGCCGGGCGAACTGCCGGTGAGCACCAGTTGCAGGTCGGTGTCCGCCAGCCAGAAGTCGCGCTGCGCCTCCATGCCCGCGTTCACCGCGAGCACGCTGGCGCGGGTTTCGCCGAGCAGCTCCCACACGCTCGCGAGCATGCCGTTGTAGCGCAGCACCATTTCCTCGTTGACCTGCTTGCGCAGCGGCAGCACCTCGTCGCGGTAGCGGCGGGCGATGGCATAGGCGGTGTTCCAGCCCTGCCATGCCTCGCGCGCCTCGCTCGCGGCCAGCACGCCCACGTCGCGCACGCGAGCGGCCGACTGCAGATACAGCGCCTCGGCGCGGCCGTTGCGCGCCTGGCCCCAGTCGAAGACCGGAATCGGCAGGTCGAGCTCGAAGCCGCGCTTGGTGCTGCGCGAGCGGTCCGCGCCGTTGTCGAACTTCGTGTTGCGCACCACGCCCAGCTCCATCGCGTTGATCACGCTGGTGGCGTGCGTGAGGCCGAGCGAGCCGGCCACCGCCGCGTTCTGCGCCGTGGCCGATCGCACGTCGAGCCGGTCGCGCAGCGCCAGCGCCTGCACGTCGCCGAGTTCAGGCGCCGCATCGGGCAGCGGCGGCAGGCGGTCGGGCAGGGTGTAGGCGGTGTCGCCGCCGCTCAGGCCGAGCAGCCGGGTGAGTTGTTCGCGCGAGGCGACGGCCGACTGTTCCGCGCGGGCGAGCTGCGCCGAGGCGTCGGCCAGCAGGAGCTGTTCGCGCGTGCGCTGCAGCGCACTCCAGTTGCCGGCCCTGGCCATGCGGTGCGCGAGTTCGGCGCCGGCTTCGGTGGCCTCCTTCGCGTCGCGCAGGTAGGCCACGCTCTGCTGCGCGGCCACCGCGCGCACCCAGGCGCGGCGGGTGTCGGCGGCCAGCACCAGCACACTCTGCGCGGCCTGCAGCTTGGCCGACTCATGCCGCTGGTCGGCCCAGCGCGCCTGCCACGGCAGCGTGAGCAGGCCCACCACGTTGAAGCTCAGCATGCGCTCGAACTCGCGCTCGCTGCCTTCGCGCAGGCGGCTGAAGGCGAGCACCGGGTTCGGCAGGCTCGCGGCCTGCACGCGGTCGGCGTCGCTCAGCTGCAGCGTGGCAAAGGCGTCCTGCACGCGCGGGCTGTTGACCAGCGCGATGCGCACGGCCGATTCGGCATCCAGCGGCCGTGCGAGCAGTTCGCCGATGCGCTTGCGCGAGGCCTCGTCGGGCGCACGCTGGGTCGCGGCGCCGGCCACGAGCGGATTGCCGGCCGTCAGCGCCTGCACGTCGGCGCTGCCGCCGTCGGACGAGAGGCTGGCGCAGCCGGCCAGCACCAGCGCTGCGGCCAGCGCGGCCGCGGTGCGGATGAATGAAACGGAAGAAGGGGAATCGCGGCCGGCAGGCGGCCGGCCAATATTGGGGTTCACGCTCGATCTCCATGAGCAATACGACGGACGCCGCGAGCCGGGACAGGCTCACTGCGGACGGATTACGGGCAGGGAGATCAGGAAATGGGCGGCTTCAGGCCCGGGGCGGGCTCCGCGCTGGCGAAGCGGGTCGCGTGTGCGGCAGGCGGCGCCTGGGGCGCGCTGTGCACGATGTCGACGAGGGGCATGCCGCCGAGTGCCACCGTGTGGCAGACCTGGCAGGCGGTGCAGGTGCCACAGCCTTGGTGGCCGGCGTCGTCGTTGTCGCTGCCGTTGTGCTGCGAGCCGGCGTGGTGGTCGGCCATGGACATGGCCATGTGGTCCATGCCGTCGCCGGCTTCCACCGCCTCCATCGCGTCATGGCAATGGGCTTGGGCGGCCGCCGTTGCCATCGCCGCTGCGGAGGCCGCCGGCAGCGAGTGCCGCACCATCTCTACCGCCATGGCGTCGCCGAGCCAGCCGCGGATGGGCAGCAGGGCGATCATCAAGGCGAGCAGCAGGGTGCGCATGGGGCGGGATGATAAACCGGCGACTCATGCCACCAGCTGGCCACGGGCCTTGTCGGCCCACACCTTCAGGTTGTCGAGCAGGTCCTTCTGGCTGAAGGAGCAGCTTTCCTCGCTGAAGAGCGCGCTCGACTCGAGCCGGTCCAGCAGGTTCAGCAGCACCTCGCGGTAGCGCGGCGGCAGTGCGGCAAGCAGCTCGGCGCTGCCGCGTGCCTCGTTGGACAGCGCGGTGACCGGGCCGCCACCGCTGCCGCCGAGCGCCGCGATGCGCGCGGCCAGGGCGTCGAGCTGGGCCGTGGCGATTTCGCGGCTCATGGCGCGGCCTTTCCGGGTGGCGGCAGGGCCAGACCGCGTTCGCGCATCAGGTCGCGCAGCATGTCGGGGTAGTCGGTGATGATGCCGTCGGCACCCCAGTCCATCAGGCGCTGCATGTCGGCGCGCTGGTTCACGGTCCAGGGCAGCACGGTCATGCCGAGCTTCTGCGCCTCCTTGATGACCGCGGGCGACAGGTCGGCGTAGGCCGGCGACCAGATCACCGGGCCGGTCCCGTTGCCCGACGCGGCCTTGACCATCTGCGGCACCGAGGCGAAGTTCGAAAGCGCCAGGCCGGCGGTCCAGCGGGGGTCCTGCAGCGTGCGCGGCGTGGTGAGATAGGCGCGCGGCAGCTGCGGCGCGAGCTGGCCGACCAGCGCCAGCGTGCGCCAGTCGAAGCTCTGCACGGTCACCCGGCCGGCCATCTTCGCCTTGTCGATCTCGGCCAGCAGCGCGCGCACCATCGGCTCGGGCGCTGCGGTTTCGCCGGGCTTGTTCGGATCGATCTTGGTCTCGATGTTGAAGCGCACCGTGGCCGCATTGGCGCCGCGCGCCTGCACCCGCTCGAACAGCGAGGCCAGCGTCGGAATGCGTTCGCCGTCGCGCGGCTGCTGCAGCGCAAACTGCTTGCCGTAGTTGCTCGACGGGTTCAGCCGGCCCACGTCGTAGGTCTGCAGCTGCGCCAGCGTGAGCGAGCGGATCGCTGCGCCGCTCCTGGGCGCCAGCCAGGCGCCGCTGGCGTCGCGGGTGTGGTCGGGGTTGAGCGAGGTGTCGTGCGAGATCACGACGACGCCGTCGGCCGTGAGCCCGATGTCGAGTTCGAGCGTGGTCACGCCCAGGTCGATGGCGTTGTCGAACGCGGCCAGCGTGTTCTCCGGCGCCAGGCCCCGGCCGCCGCGATGGGCCTCGAGGTCGAAGTGCTGCTTGGCCGTGGGCAAGATGGCCGCGCAGCCGGCGGCGAGCAGCGCCGTGGCGGCGAGGAGGGTGAATTTCATCTTCATTTGAGTTGCACCTTGATGCCGTTGTCCGACACGGTGATGTCGCCGATCTCGTAGGTCTTGCGCCCGACCGTCAGCTCGTCGGCCGTGAAGCTGCGCAGCACCTGGCCTTGCAGCAGTTCCTGTGCGACCACCGCGCCGATCTTCTGCAGCCGCTCGGCGTCGCGTCCCTCGACGCCCTGAAGCTCGAGCCGCTCGGCCTTCGGCTGGTCGAGCCGCAGCGCGCGCGTGGCGGCGTCGTACTTCAGCGCGCTGCTGACCGACACCACGCCCTGCACCGGCGATGCGGCCAGCAGGGGGCTCGCGATGGTCAGCGTGGCGGTGATGGCCGCGCGGTTGTTGCGTGCGTCCAGGCCCAGTTGCGGATCGCGCAGGCCGACCATGAAGATCTCCGCGTAGCGCTCGGCCACCGGAAAGCGCCTGGCGATCTGCGCCTGCAGCTCGTCGCGCGTGGCGGTGTATTCGCTGGTGAAGAAGTTGAAGCCGGCCAGCGCCGCGAAGGGCGCCTGCAGGGCCGTGGCGCCCAGCAGCGCGCGCAGCATCCGGCGGCGCGCGGGCAGGGTCGGGAACGACGGGGAGGGTGGGAAGCGGAATGTCATACGGTTCGTCATGCGGCTCGCGAGCTTGCCACAGCCTGGGCGGGCCCGGATGCCGTGCCGGAAGGGTTCAGCGCTCGATCATCTCCTGCACCTTGGCCACCAGCGCGGCCACGTCGAAGGGCTTGGTGATCACTTCCATGCCGTATTCGAGCAGGCCGTTGCCCACTGCCGCATTCTCCGCGTAGCCGGTGATGAACAGCACCTTCAGCCCGGGGCGGGTCACGCGGCCCGCGTCGGCCACCTGGCGGCCGTTCAGCCCGCCGGGCAGGCCCACGTCGGTCAGCAGCAGGTCGATGCCCTCGTCCGACTGCAGCATCCTCAGCGCGGCGGCGCCGTCGGCCACCGAGACCACGCGGTAGCCGGCGTCTTCCAGCTCCTCGGCCACGATGGCGCGGATGGTGGCCTCATCCTCCACCACCAGCACCACCTCGCCTTCGCCGCGGTGATCGGCCGCCGGCTGCGGCAGCGGCAGGTCGGCCTCGGCCTCGCCGACGAAGCGCGGCAGGTACAGGCACATGGTCGTGCCCGCGCCGGGCTCGGAATAGATGCGCACCTGCCCGCCCGACTGCCGCACGAATCCGTACACCATCGACAGGCCCAGCCCGGTGCCCTGGCCCATGGGCTTGGTGGTGAAGAAAGGGTCGAAGGCGCGCGCCGCCACCTCGCTGCTCATGCCCGTGCCGGTGTCGCTGACGCACACCGAGATGTACTGCCCCGGCGGCAGTTCGCGCTCGGCCGCGCTGCGGTCGTCCAGCCACTTGTTGGCCGTCTCGATGGTCAGGCGCCCGCCGTGCGGCGACATGGCGTCGCGCGCGTTGATGCACAGGTTGAGCACCGCGTTCTCCAGCTGCGAGGCGTCCACCCGCGTCAGCCACAGCCCGCCCGCGCCCACCACCTCGACCACCACCGAGGGGCCCACGGTGCGGCGCACCATCTCCTCGATGCCCGCGACCAGCCGGTTCACGTCGGTCGGCTTGGGGTCCAGCGTCTGGCGGCGCGAGAAGGCCAGCAGCCGCTGCGTGAGCGATGCGGCCCTGCGTACCGCGTCCTGCGCCATGCCGATGTAGCGGCCGGCGTTGTCGAACTTCTGCAGCTGCAGCCGCTTTTCCAGCACCTGCAGGCTGGTGCTCATGCCTCCCAGCAGGTTGTTGAAGTCGTGCGCGATGCCGCCGGTGAGCTGGCCGATGGCTTCCATCTTCTGCGCCTGGCGGAACCGGGCCTCGACCTCCATCAGCTCCTGCGTGCGCTGCGCCACCTTCAGCTCCAGCGACTCGTTGGCCTCGCGCAGCGCGGCCTCGCTGCGCACGCGCTCCGCGGCGGTGCGCGTGCGCGCGGAAATCTCGCGCATGAAGGCGCCTTCCTCGGGCGTCCATTCGCGCACGTGCAGGTGGTTGACGAACAGCAGCGCCACCAGGCGACCCTGCTCCACCACCGGCACGTTCATGAAGGCGCGGGCGTGCCGTGCTTCCAGCGCGCCGGCGGTGGCGGCCGTGCGCGGGTCCAGCCGCACGTCGGGCACGGCCACGAACTCGTCGTTGCGCAGGCTGTCGACGAACGAGCCGTAGTCGCCCAGGTTCAGCACGCCGACCAGCGAGTCGCAGTCGGGCGAGTGCCAGTCGCGTTCCACCCGCAGCTCGCCGGTGTCGTGGTCGACGCTGCCGTACCCAGCGCGGCTCACGCCGAGCGTGGCGGCCAGCATTTCCGCTGCCGCCAGGCCCACGTCGGCCGCGCTGCGCAGGCCCCGCAGCTTGTCGGTGAAGTCGGCGAGCGCCGCGCGCCGGGCCTCCGCGGCCATGCGCGCGGTGACGTCCACGCCCTCCACGAAAACGCCCGACACCGCGCCCGACGCATCGCGGATCGGCTGGAACACGAAGTCCACATAGCACTCGCGCACCGGCCCGTTCGCCTCCACCTGCACGTCGTAGCGCGAGCCGTGCGCGGTGAAGGCCTCGCCGTCGCGGTACACCTTGTCGAGCAGCGCCACGTAGCCCTGGGCCGCCGCGTCGGGCAGCGCCTCGGCCACCGGCAGGCCGACCACCGGCCGGTTGCCGACCAGCCGCAGGTAGCCCGGGTTGGCCAGCACGATGCGGTGCTGCGGCCCCTCCAGCATGGCCATGAAGCTGGGGGCCTGCTCGAACAGCTGCGCGAAGCGCGCGCGGTCGTCCTGCAGCCGGCGCTCGGCCTGCACCTTGGCGGTGGTGTCGATCACCAGCGCCCACACGCCCACAGGGTTGCCGTGGTCGTCCAGCAGCGGCGAATAGTTCAGGTTCATCCACACCTGCTCGGCCACGCCGCGGCGGTTCAGCACCAGCTCCTGGTCCTGGAAGCTCAGGGTGCGCCCGGACAGGCCGACCTTCAGCACATGGTCGTTGAAGGCCGCCGCCTCCGACCAGGCCTCGCGCACGCGCATGCCCAGCACCTGGGGATGCCGGATGCCCGAGAACGCGGCGTAGGCGTCGTTGTAGATCAGCACGCCGTGCTCGCCCCACAGGGTGGCGATGGCCACGTCCGACCTGAGCATGATGGCCACCGCGCTGCGCATGTGGCCGGGCCAGGTCTCCAGCGGGCCGAGCCCGGTGGCGGCCCAGTCGAAGCCGGCGATCAGGCCGGCGAGTTCGCCGCCGCCCGCCAGGAAGGGATATGCCGTTGTCGATGTGCCGTTGAGCATGCGCGCTGCTTTCTACCGCCTGGGGCCGTTCGCCCGTTGTCACCCGTTTTGCCGCCAGCCCGGGAAGCTAGCAGAAGTCGGGCGGGGCATCGGTCGGACAAATCCGCCATGGCGCGGCGGCGCGCAGCCAGACAGGGTGCGGCGCGGCGCCGGTCGAAAGGCTATTCGGCGAGCGGCGGCACGGCCAGTTCGAAGCGGGCGAACGCGCGCTCGCCCTTGTGGACCACGCTGTGCAGCGAGAAGCCGAAGCCTTCGTACAGCGCACGCAGCGGCGCACGGTCGGCCACGCAGTCCAGCCGCAGCCAGGGCCGGCCGAGTCCGCGCGCATGCTCGCGCGCAAAGCCCAGCAGCGCGACCGGCACGCCTTGCCCGGCCCACGTCCTGCGCACCGCCAGCTTGTGCACGAACACCGAACTCCCGCTTTCGATCTCGGGCCAGAAGTGCGGGTCTTCGAGGTCGAGCCGGACGACGCCGGCCATCTCACCGTTATTGCGTGCGATGAAGTAGCCGCCGGCCTCGGTGTCGCGCCGGATGCGCTCGGGGGCGATGTCGCTGGCCGTCCACAGCGGACGGCCTTCGGCGGCGATCCACTGCGCGGCTTCATTCAATACGGCCGCGACGGTGGCGGCTTCCTCGGGGCGGGCTTGCTCGATCTGCATGGAGCCCGAGCTTAGCGGCTCAGGCATGGCGCACCACCTCGAAGCCTTCGTCCGGCGAGGGCGGCACGAAGTGGCTGCTGATCAGCTCGAACTGGGCGTCCGAAGTCTCGAAGGCGTGCGTGCCCGACGCGTTGCGCGCCCGCAGCCGCTGCTTGCAGACCTCATCGGGCACGTCCAGAAAATGCAGCCGGTGCGCTGCACCCGCCTTCTCGAAGATGCCGCGCGCCCAGGCCCGGTTGGCGACAGTGTTCGCGGGAAAGTCGAGCACCACCGACACGCCGGCCGCAAGCAGGGCCGCCACGTGGTCGGCCATCGCCGCCTTCAGCCGGCCGGATGCGCGCACGTAGTCGGGCAGCTCGCGGATCTCGTCCGGGTACAGCGTGGCGAGCCAGGTGTCTTCGCTGATGAGCACGGTGGCAGGCTCGGCCGCGAGGCGCTGGGTGAGGGTCGACTTGCCCGCGGCGATCTTGCCGCAGACCATGTGAAGCACGGGGCGAACTACGGGACGGGTGGGGTTCGATGACATCGTTCGATCTCCTGTCGTGGTCTTGAAGAAAACCCCAGGAGACAAAAAACCCGCCTCGTGGGGCGGGTTGCATGGCGTGAAGTCTGTAGAGGAACCGCGCGCTAACCCACCATCTTTCGAATGGTGCGAATAATCGACGCGATGTGCAGGCAGGCCATGGACGGAGGATAGCCCATGGCGCACGGCGCCCCTCGATCAGTCAGTCATGCAGCGACGACAGGAACTGCTTCAGCTCGGCCGTCTGCGGGTTGCCGAACAGCTCCGCCGGCGGTCCCATCTCGTGCACGCGGCCCTGGTGCATGAAGATCACGCGGTCGCTGACCTTGCGCGCGAAGCTCATCTCGTGCGTGACCATCAGCAGCGTCATGCCCTCGTCGGCCAGCGACTCCACCACGCGCAGCACTTCGCCCACCAGTTCGGGGTCGAGCGCCGACGTGATCTCGTCGCACAGCAGCACGGCCGGCTCCATCGCCAGCGCGCGGGCAATCGCCACGCGCTGCTGCTGGCCGCCGGAGAGCTGGTCGGGCATGGCGTCGAACTTCTCGGCCAGGCCCACGCGCGTGAGCAGCTTGCGCGCCTGCGAGGCGGCTTCGAGCCCGGCGCGCTTCTTCACCAGCGTGGGCGCGAGCATCACGTTCTTGCCGACCGTGAGATGCGGGAACAGGTTGAAGCTCTGGAAGATCATGCCCACGCGCTGGCGCAGCTCGCGCATGGCCATGGCGCTTTCATGCAGCAGGGGCTTGCCGTCGACGGTGAGCGAGCCTTCCTGGAATACCTCGAGCCCGTTGATGCAGCGCAGCAGCGTGCTCTTGCCCGAGCCGCTCTTGCCGATGATGGCGATCACCTCGCCGCGCTTCACGTCCAGGTCGATGCCCTTGAGCACCTCGTTGGTGCCGTAGGACTTGCGCAGCGCGGTGATGCGCACGATGGGCGCACCCACCGAGGTGGCGGGCTGTTGTTGCGATTCGTCAAGCACGGCGGCCATGGGTTTTCCTCTCGAGGGTCTTGGCGTACAGGCTCACGGGAAAGCACAGTACGAAATAAAGCAGGGCCACGCAGCTGAACACCACGAAGGGCTTGAAGGTGGCGTTCGAAATCATGCTGCCGGCCTTGGTGAGTTCGACGAAGCCGATCACCGAGGCCAGCGCCGTGCCCTTGATGACCTGCACCAGGAAGCCGACCGTCGGCGCGATGGCGATCTTCACGGCCTGCGGAAGAATGACGTGGCGCATCTGCTCGCCGAAGCCCAGCGCCAGGCTGCCCGAGGCTTCCCACTGGCCCTTGGGGATAGAAGCCACGCAGCCGCGCCAGATCTCGGCGAGGAAGGCGCTGGTGTACAGCGTGAGCGCCACGCTGGCGGCCGTCCATGCCGACACGTCGATGCCGAACAGCGCAATGCCGAAGTACGCCAGGAACAGCTGCATCAGCAGCGGCGTGCCCTGGAAGAGCTGCACGTACAGGCCCACGGCCTTGTTCGCGAACCTGCCGCCGCGCAGCCGCAGGAACAGCAGCAGCGCCCCCACGATGCCGCCGCCGATGAAGGCGATGAGCGACAGCACGACGGTCCAGCGCAACGCCATCAGCAGGTTGCGCAGGATGTCCCAGAGAGAAAAATCGACCATGGTGAAAGGGCCCGTGTTCGGTCAGCGGCCGAAGAAGAACTTCGGCCCCGCCCAGTCGAGCAGCCGGCGCAACGCGACCGACAGCGCGAGATAGATGAGCGTGGCGACGATGAAGGCTTCGAAGGCGCGGAAGTTGCGGCTCTGGATGAGGTTGGCCGCGTAGCTCAGCTCCTCGGTGGAGATCTGGCCGCACACGGCGGAGCCCAGCATCACGATGACGATCTGGCTCACCATCGCGGGCCACACCTTCTTCAGCGCCGGCGGCAGCACCACCCGCAGGAACACCTGCGACTTGCTCAGCGCCAGGCTCACCGCAGCTTCGATCTGCCCCTTGGGCGTGGCCTCGATGCCGGCGCGGATGATCTCGGTGGAATAGGCGCCGAGGTTCATCACCATCGCGATCACCGAAGCCACCTCCGGCGAGAGCTTGACGCCCGCCGCCGGCAGCCCGAAGAAGATGAAGAACAGCTGCACGATGAAGGGCGTGTTGCGGATCAGCTCCACATACGTGCCCACCACGATGCGCAGCCATGCCGCCCCGTTCGCGCGCGCCCATGCGCAGAAGGTGCCGACGATCATGCCCAGCACGGTGCCCACGGCCGTGAGGCCGATGGTCCACGCCACGCCGCGAAGCAGCAGCGGCCACTCGGAGAGCACCGCACCGAAATCAAACTCGATGTTCATAGGTCAGTCTGTTCGTGGAACGCCGCGGAACCGGCTTCGCCGGGCCGCAGGCGTTGCCCCCGGCGAGGGGGTGTGCGCAGCGACACGAAGTGCGCGAAGCATGGGGGAGTGCCTATTCAGACGGGCAGGTCGCCTGCGGCCTTGCCGAGCCACTTCTTGGACATTGCGTCGAGCGTGCCGTCCTTCTTGGCGGCGGCAATGATCTCGTTCACCTTGGTCTTCAGTGCGGTCTCGCCCTTGGCGACGCCGACGAAGCAGGGGCTGTCTTTCAGCAGCAGCTTGAACTCGGCGCTCACCTTGGGGTTCTTGGCGAGCATGTCGCCGGCGACCGCCGCGCTGGTCGCGATGGTCTGCGTCTGGCCGGCCACGAAGGCGGCGATGGTCGCGTTGTTGTCCTCGAAGCGGCGGTAGTCGACGTTCGGCGGCGCCACCTTGTTCAGCTCCTGGTCTTCCATCGCGCCGCGCGTCACGGCCACGGTCTTGCCCGCCATGTCGGCGAAGCTGGTGAGCTTCATGCTCTTGGCTGCGTACACGGCCTGGAAGAAGGGCGCGTAGGCGGAAGAGAAGTCGATCACCTTCTCGCGCTCGGGGTTCTTGCCGAGCGTGGAAATCACCAGGTCGGCCTTGCGGGTCTGCAGGTAGGGAATGCGGTTGGCGCTGGTCACGGGCACCAGCTCGACCTTCACGCCCAGCTTGGCGGCGATGAGCTCGGCCATTTCCACGTCGAGGCCCTGCGGCTTCATGTTCTTGTCGACCGAGCCGTAGGGCGGGTAGTCGGTCGGCACGGCGATCTTGATGGTCTTGGCCTTGAGCACGTTGTCGAGCGCGTTCTGGGCCTGCGCCGCGCCGGTGGCGGCCAGCATGGCCACGGACACCATGGCGAGCGCGAACTGGCGTTTGGACAGAAAAGAGAAGGTCATAGCAAGGCTCCTAGGTAAGTCGAAGAATCGGAATCGGGGGGCGTGGCGCCCGGCTTGCGGCGCTTGGCCTTTGGCGCCGCAGCCGCGGCGGCCTGGGTGTTCTGCAGCGGCGCCAGCGCGTCGCGCAGCTGCGCGAGCGGGTCGGTGGGCGCCTGCACGCGCAGTGCCGACTGCACCGTGCCGATGTGCTCGGCCATCAGCGCCTCGGCGGCGGCGTGGTCGCCGCGTTCCAGCGCCGCGACGATCTGCACATGGTCTTCGCACGACTGCACCGCATCGTGCGTGGACTGGTAGAGCATGGCGATCAGCGTGGTGCGCGCGGTGTAGTCGCGCAGCGTGTCGGCCAGCAGCGTGTTGCCCAGGCATTCGGCCAAGCACACGTGGAAATCGCCGAGCAGGAAGCTGCGGTTGCCGACGTCGCTCTCTTTCAGTGCGGCTTTTTCACGCTGCAGGTGCGCCTTCAATTGGCGCAGGGCGGCTTTCTCGATCTTCCCGGTGCGGCCCGCGCTGCCTGCGCTCCGAATGAGCCCCAGTTCGATGACGCGCCGCGCCTCGAAGGCTTCGCGCGCTTCGTCCTGCGAAGGCTCGATGACGAACCAGCCGCGCCGCGCGCTCACCGTGACGATGCCGCGCGCCGCCAGCCGGGTGAGGGCCTCGCGCACGATGGTGCGGCTGCAGTCGAACAGCATCGCCAGTTGCTGCTCGCCCAGGCGCGAACCCGGCGCGAGCTTCTGCGCCATCACCGCTTCGACGATGCGTGCACTGATTTCGGATGCGGAAATGGCCATATGCCTGCATACCAGCAGCTTCTGTGCCAACTGGTATGCAAGCTGTGTGCACCTGAATGGAGCGCAGGCCCGGTGCGGAGGCCTTGAACGGAACCCTCAGTCCATCCGCGCGCCGGACGCCTTCACCGCCTTCTCCCAGCGCGGCGTTTCCGTTGCCAGGAAGCGCGCGAAGTCCTCGCTGCCCAGGTAGGCCGGGTCGGCGCCCTGGCTCACCATGCGGTCGCGCACCTCGGGGTTGTTCAGCACCTGCCTGAAGGCGTCGCCGAGCTTGGCGACCACGTCTTTCGGCGTGTCTTTCGGGGCGAGAAAACCGTAGAAGCCCACCACCTCGAAGCCCTTGACGCCCGACTCGATCACGGTCGGCACCTCGGGCAGGGCGGGGTTGCGTTCGCGGCTGGTCACGGCCAGCGCGCGCACCTTGCCCTGCTTGTGATAGTTGGCCGCCTGCGGAATCGATTCGGCCATGAACTGCACCTGCCCGCCCATCAGGTCGGTGAACGCCGGGGCGCTGCCGCGGTAAGGGATGTGCACCATGAAGATGCCGGTGGCGGTCTTGAACATCTCGGGCACCAGGTGGCTGATGCCGCCGTTGCCGGCCGAGCCGTAGTTGACCTGGCCCGGCCGCGCCTTGGCGTAATCGACGAATTGCTTGAGGTTCTGCACCGGCAGCTTGGGCGTGACCAGCAGCGCCAGCGGCTGCATGGCGGTGCGGGCGATGGGCACGAAGTCGCGCTGCGTGTTGTAGGGCAGCTTGCTGTAGAGCGCGCCGTTGATCACCGCCACGCCGGTGTTGGCGAGCATCAGCGTGTAGCCGTCGGCGGGGCTCTTGGCGACCGCGTCGGCGCCCACGGAGCCGCCGGCGCCGGGCTTGTAGTCGATGATGATCGGCTGGCCGAGCACGGCGTGCAGCTTGTCGGTCAGCAGGCGCGCATGCTGGTCGAGCGGGCCGCCGGCCGGAAAGCCGATGACGAGCTTGATCGGCTTGTCGGGGTAGGCGGCCAGCGCTGCGGTGCCGAGGCTGAAAGAAAGGACCGCCAGGGCGGTCCGGATGGGCTTGTTCATGATCCGTCTCCTTGTTGTGGAGACGATCATAAGCAGCCCGGTCAGCCGGCCAGCGTGGCTTTCAGCGTGATTTCGGGCACGCTCGCCAGCGCCTTCGACAGCGGGCAGCCGGCCTTGGCGGCGGCCGCGATCTGCTGGAACTTCGCTTCGTCGAGCTTCGGCACTGCGGCGTCGAGTTCGAGCGCGATGCGGTCGATCTTGAAGCCCTCGCCATCCTTGGCCAGCCGCACGGCGGCACGGGTGTCGATGCGGGTGGCGGTGAAGCCTTCTTTCTCGAGCGCGAAGGCAAAGGCCATCGTGAGGCAGGCCGCGTGGGCCGCGCCGACGATTTCCTCGGGGTTGGTGCCGCGCTTGTCGTCCTCGAAGCGGCTGGCGAAGCCGTAGGGGTAGTCCTTGAGTGCGCCGGTCTCGGTGCTGACCAGGCCCTTGCCGGTCTTGCCGGCGCCTTCCCAGTGAACGCTTGCGTGCTTGTCTGCTGCCATGTCGACTCCTTGGTGCGGTGGGTGGGGGGAAGGGCAGGTATCGCCGATGGGCCGCCCGTTGTCTGTAGTCGCATGGCGCAAGCGTGTATCTCGGCGGTGTCAGAAAAATTGGCGTCACCTAGGCGACGCTCCACGGGCTTCCCCGATGGGAGCGGCGTGATTGGCGGCTTAGGCTGCGTGCAGCCGCTTTTTTCCTCTCTCCCCTCTGCTTTCCCCGCCTGTTCTCACCATGCAACAACGCCCGCATCACAAGTTCTGGCCCAAACGCCTTCCGCATTCGATCACCGTCCCCGCCACCTCGCTCTGGCACAACCTGGCCACCTCGGCCGCCCGCTACCCGGACAAGCCGGCGCTCGTGTTCTTCGGCCGTGTGCTCAGCTATCGCGAATTCGCTGAACAGGCCGAGCGCCTGGCCGGGGCGCTGCATGCGCTGGGCGTGCAGCGCGGCGACCGCGTGATCCTGGACATGCAGAACTGCCCGCAGCTGGTGATTGCGCATTTCGCGATCCTGCGCGCCAATGCGGTGGTGGTGCCGGTCAACCCGATGAACCGGGCCGAGGAGCTCAAGCACTACATCACCGACCCCGACGCCAAGGTGGCGATCATCACCGGCGACCTCGCGCCCGAGCTTGCCAAGGCCAGCAACGCACTGCCGCCCGAGCAGCGGCTGTCGCACATGATCGTGACGCAGTTCACCGACGCCTTCGACGCCGACATCTCCGGCGAGGACGCCCCGGCACCGGCCTGGAAGGAATGGCTCACCACGCGCCATCCGCTGCCCGCGCTGGCCGGCGGCGAGGCGCTGGCCTGGACCGACGTGCTGGCCGCCGGCCATCCGCCGCCCGCGCACGTGGTGGGCGCCAACGACATGGCGCTGCTGCCCTACACCAGCGGCACCACCGGCTTGCCCAAGGGCTGCGTGCACCACCATTCGAGCCTGATGCACAACGCGATGGCCGGGCAGCTCTGGGGCTGTTCCACCTCCGAGACGGTGGTGCTGGCGGTGGTGCCCATGTTCCACATCACCGGCGTGGTCAGCATGATGCACACCGCCATCCTGGCGGCGGCCACGCTGATCATCATGCCGCGCTGGGACCGCGACGTGGCCGGCCGGCTCATCTCGCGCTGGAAGGTCACGGCCTGGACCAACATCCCGACCATGGTCATCGACCTCATGGCCAGCCCCAACTTCGCGAGCTACGACCTGTCGAGCATGACCTACATCGGCGGCGGCGGCGCGGCCATGCCGCAGGCCGTGGCGCAGCGCCTGTTCGAGCAGTACGGGCTGAAGTACCAGGAAGGCTACGGCCTCACCGAGACCGCCGCGCCCTCGCACACCAACCCGTCGGACCACCCCAAGCAGCAGTGCCTGGGCATTCCGTTCATGAGCACCGACGCGCGGGTGGTCGACCCCGACACCCTAGCCGAAATGCCCATCGGCGAATCGGGCGAGATCATCATCCACGGCCCGGAGGTGTTCCAGGGCTACTGGAAACGGCCCGATGCCACCGCGGCGGCTTTCGTCGAGTTCGAGGGCAAGCGCTTCTTCCGCTCGGGCGACATGGGCCGCATGGACGAGGACGGCTACTTCTTCATCACCGACCGCCTCAAGCGGATGATCAACGCCAGCGGCTTCAAGGTGTGGCCGGCCGAGGTCGAGCTGCTGATGTTCCGCCACCCCGCCATCCAGGAGGCCTGCGTCATCTCGACCAAGGACGACTACCGCGGCGAATCGGTCAAGGCGGTGGTGGTGCTGCGAGCCACGCACAAGGACACCACCGAGCAGCAGATCATCGACTGGTGCCGCGAGAACATGGCGGTCTACAAGATTCCGCGCAAGGTGCAGTTCGTGGATGCGCTGCCCAAGAGCGGCAGCGGCAAGGTGATGTGGCGGCTGCTGCAGGAAGACGAGAGCCGCGCGAACTGAGGAGGGCGGGCCTTATTTCGTGAGGCGCAGCGACTTCAGCAGCGCCCCCGCCTCGGTGCGTCCGTTCGGCGTGATGGACTGCGAGGCCACCGCCTTGCCCAGGTAGTCCACCACCTTGTGCCGGTTCTGGTTCGGACCTTCCCACAGGAAGAGCCGGCCCAGTTCCAGCGCAGCGTCGCCGTCGCCCTGCGCATAGGCCTTCTCGAACCAGAAGCGCGCCCAGCGGAAGTTGCCCTCGTCGCGATAGCAGATGGCAAGGTTGGCGCAGCCCGCCACGTCGCCTGCCTTGGCCGCTTTGCGATACCAGTCGCGCGCCGCCTCGGGATTTTTCTTCACGCCGATGCCGTGGTCGAGGAAATAGCCGACGCTGTTCAGCGCGTGGGTCTCGCCCGCCGCCGCGGCCTTGAGGAACAGCGAGAGGGCCTTCTTGTGCGCGCCGGCATCCCATGCGTCGTTGGCCGCGAGGAACCAGTCGTCCTGGGTGGGTTCTTGCATGGTGCGTGCTCTCCTTCGAAACGTGGTTCAAAAGAAAAAGTCTGTGTACCGGCCGGTTCCGGCGAGTGGATCACTTAGCCTCGATCGGTCCCGCATTCTGCCTATCTCCCGCTTCTTCATGCATTCGCGCGCGCTGCTGCTTTCCTGCCTTCTTGCCTTCCTTCCCCTCCTGACCCAAGCCGCCCCGCGTTCCTGCCTCGTCGTGGGCATCAGCGACGGCGACACGCTCACCGCGCGCTGCGGGCGCATCGGCGCCTACGAACGCGTGAAGGTGCGCATCGCGGCCATCGACGCCCCCGAGAAGGCGCAGCCGTACGGCCAGCGCAGCCGGCAAGCGCTCGGCAGTCTGTGCTTCAACGAAACCGCGCTCATCACCGAGGTCGACACCGACCGCTACGGCCGCACGGTGGCCGACGTCAGCTGCAACGGCGAGGACGTCGGCAGCCGCATGGTGTCCGACGGCTGGGCCTGGGTCTACGACTACAACAAGCTCGCCACCAGGCGCGGCGGCGGCCTCTTCAAGCTGGAGGCCAGGGCCCGGGGCAAGCGCCTGGGCCTGTGGGCCGACCCGAGGCCGACGCCGCCTTGGGAGTGGCGCCGCAGCGAGCGCGACTCGCGGCAACACGGTTTCTTTTTCTTCTGAACCTCAGCGGGCGCCGCAGCCCTGGCAGCGCAGCGCCGGCTGCACATCGGCGCCCGGATCTTCAGGATTCGCCCTTGCCCTGCACGTCGGCCACCACGCGCGCATTGCGCTGGAAGCTCCAGTAGGCGCCGGCCCAGTCCATCATCACGACGATGCGGTTGCGAAAGCCGATCAGGAAGTACGCGTGCGCGAACAGCCAGAACAGCCACGCCAGGCGGCCGCTGAAGCGCAACGGACCGAAGGGCGTGCCCAGGTCGACCACGGCCGAGTTGCGGCCGATGGTGGCCAGGTTGCCGTAGTCGGCGTAGCGGAACGGCACCGTCGGCTGGCCTGAAATGCGGCGCAGGATGTTGGCCGCCGCCGCGCGCCCCATCTGCTTGGCGCCGGGCGACACGCCGGGCACCGGCTTCGGCGGCTTGCCGGGCGCATGGCTCATGGCGGCGGCGAGGTCGCCCACCACGCTGATCGATGAATAACCCGCCAGGCTCAGGTCGGGCTCGACCTTGATGCGGCCCGCGCGGTCGCATTCGACGCCGGTGGCGGCGCCCAGCATGCGCCCCAGCGGCGAGGCCGCGACGCCGGCGGCCCACACCACGCAGCTGCTATCGATTCGGTAGCTGGCCGCGGGCGCGCCGTCCGCGCCGCCGCCAGTCTGCACTTCGAGGCCGGTGGGGTCGATGGCGGTGACGCGGGCGTTCAGCCGCACCTCGACGCCCAGTTTCTCCAACTGCTCCAGCGCTTTCTGGCTCAACGACTCGGGCATGGCCTGCAGCACGCGCGGGCCGCCCTCGACCAGCAGCACCTGCGCGCTGGCCGGGTCGATGTGGCGGAACTCGCCCGACAGCGTGTGCTTGGCGATCTCGGCCAGCGTGCCGGCCATCTCGACGCCGGTCGGCCCGGCGCCGATCACCACGAAGGTGAGCAGCGCGCGGCGGCGGTCCGGGTCGGTGGTGATCTCGGCCGTCTCGAACGACAGCAGAACGCGGCGGCGGATCTCGAAGGCATCGGCCAGCGTCTTCAGGCCGGGAGCGATCGGCGCCCACTGGTCGTTGCCGAAGTAGCTGTGCGTGGCGCCGGCCGCGACGATCAGGTGGTCGTAGGGCACGCTGTCGCCGTTGGCCAGTTGCACCGCGCGCGCTGCGGGGTCGATGCCCGTGACCTCGCCCAGCAGCGTGGTGATGCGCGGCTGCTTGCGAAAGAGCGCGCGCACCGGCGCTGCGATCGACGGTGCCGCGAGCCCGGCGGTCGCCACCTGGTAGAGCAGGGGCTGGAACAGGTGATGGTTGGTCTTGTCGATCACCGTCACGTCGACGTCCGCGTGCTGGAGCTTGCGCGCCGCTTCCAGTCCGCCGAAACCGCAGCCGACGATGACGATTCGCGGCCTGCCCGATGTGCCCGATGGGTTGGTCGTTTGCATCTGATGGATGATACGCAGCCCGTCATGCAAGCCCGCGCGTCTTGTGCCACAGTGCCTGTCCGCCGATTTTTCGGCTGCGAGCCCGCGGCGTTTTGTCCTACGCGCCTTCTTCACGCGAATGGGCTACAAAGTGCGGCTGACCCGACTGGAGACCCCATGACGCTTTCCCGGCCGATCACACAGGCGGCTAGCGCACTGCGCGACAAGTTCCGCGATGTGCGCGCCACCAGCCTGGCGCTTGCCGCCCCGCTTTCCGCCGAAGACCAGTGCGTCCAGTCGATGCCCGATGCGAGCCCGACCAAGTGGCACCTGGCGCACA
This sequence comes from Variovorax sp. MPBD4-3, assembly GCF_058809745.1. Taxonomy (NCBI): domain Bacteria; kingdom Pseudomonadati; phylum Pseudomonadota; class Betaproteobacteria; order Burkholderiales; family Comamonadaceae; genus Variovorax; species Variovorax sp. MPBD4-3. Next base: position 37,594 of record NZ_JBXASW010000013.1, on the reverse strand, counting down.
CCACTTGGTTCTTCGAGACGGTGCTGCTGCAGCCGCATGCCACGGGTTACCTGCCCTTCGACAAACGCTTTCACTACCTCTTCAACTCGTACTACGAAGCGCTCGGCCCGCGCCATCCGCGCCCGCAGCGCGGGCTGCTCACCCGGCCGTCGGTGGACGAGGTGCATGCGTACCGCAGGCATGTCGACGAGGCAGTGGTCGCGCTGCTCGAAGCGGGCGGCGGCGACTGGGCGGCCATCGAGCCCATCGTCACGCTGGGGCTCAACCACGAGCAGCAGCACCAGGAGCTGCTGCTCACCGACATCCTGCATGCGCTGTCGTGCAACCCGATGCTGCCCGCCTACAAGCCCGCGAGCGGGCCGGCGCTGAGGCTGGCCGCCGTGCCGCCCGCCATGCGCTGGATCGAGCAGCGCGGCGGCGTGGTCGAGGTGGGCTTTGGCGGCAGCGAGTTTTCTTTCGACAACGAGACACCGCGCCACCAGGCGCTGGTGCAGCCGCATGCCATTGCCGACCGGCTGGTGAACTGCGGCGACTTCGCCCAGTTCATTGCCGACGGCGGCTACCAGCGGCCCGAGCTGTGGCTGTCCGACGGATGGGCGGCGGTGCAGGCGAACGGCTGGCGCCACCCGGCCTATTGGCTCGCGCCCGACGATCCGCGGCTGGGCTTCGGCCTGCAGCCGCAAGGGCCTTCCGCCGGCTGGCATGTGTTCGGCCTGCACGGCGTGCGCCCGCTGGAGGCCGACGCGCCGGTGTCGCAGCTCAGTTTCTACGAAGCCGCCGCGTACGCCGAATGGGCCGGCGCGCGGCTGCCGACCGAGTTCGAATGGGAGGCCGCATACGACGCCCCCGGCATCACCCAGATGACCGGCCACGTCTGGCAATGGACGCGTTCGTCGTACGACCCATACCCCGGCTTCCGGCCGATGCCCGGCATCGCGGCGGAATACAACGGCAAGTTCATGGTGGGGCAACTGGTGCTGCGCGGCGGCAGCGTGGCCACGCCGGCCGGGCACACGCGGCCCAGCTACCGCAATTTCTTTCCGCCGGCAGCGCGCTGGCAGTTCTCGGGGCTGCGGCTCGCGAAAGACATCTGATCATGCGAAATCCGACTTCCTCTTCTTCCCTGTCGTTCGCGCCCGCCAAGGCGCGCGCCGCTGCCACTGCATCCGAATCCGCAGCGCCGCTGTCGGAGTTCGGGCGCGAGATGCAGGCGGGGCTTGCGCGCTCGCCGCGCAGCATTTCGCCGAAGTTCTTCTACGACGTGGCGGGGTCGCAGCTGTTCGACCGGATCTGCGATCTGCCCGAGTACTACCCGACGCGCACCGAACTGCGCATTCTTGGCGAATGCGCGGGAGAGATCGCCCAGCAGGTCGGCCCGAATGCGGAGATCGTCGAGTTCGGGGCCGGGTCGCTCACGAAAGTGCGGCTGCTGCTCGATGCGCTGGAGACCCCCAAGCGCTATCTGCCCATCGACATTTCCGGCGAGCACCTGGAAGCGGCCGCGGCACGGTTGAGGGCGGACTATCCGGAGCTCGTGGTGCAGCCCATTGCGGCTGACTACACGATGCCGATGGTGCTGCCTGCGCCCATGCCCGGGGCGGGGCGGCGAGTCGGCTTCTTCCCGGGGTCGACGATCGGAAATTTCGAGCCCGACGAGGCGCTGGCCTTCCTGCAGCTGGCTGCGCGCATGCTGCGTGGCGGAGGGCTGTTGATCGGTGTCGACCTGGTGAAAGACCCGGCGCGGCTGCATGCGGCTTACAACGATGCGCAAGGGGTGACGGGGGAGTTCAATCTCAACCTGCTGCGTCGTGCCAATTCGGAGCTGAACGCCGACTTCGATCTGGACGGGTTCTCGCACGCGGCGTTCTACAACGCGCCTCGGCGGCGGATCGAGATGCATCTGGTGAGCCGGCGGGCCCAGAGCGTTTGCTTGAATGGTGAACGGTTCGGGTTCGAGGAGGGCGAGACTATTCATACGGAGTACTCGCACAAGTTCACCGTTGAAGGGTTGCGGGCTTTGGCTGTTCGGGCGGGGTTTCGTCCGGGGGCTGTCTGGACGGATCCTGAGAGGCTCTTTAGCGTGCATTGGTTGGCTGCCTAGGTTTGGTTTCGGGGCCGGGACTCGCCCCGGCGGGCGACTCACTTTCTTTTGCTTCGCCAAAAGAAAGTAAGCAAAGAAAAGGCGACCCCGCTGTCTGCGACCCCTTCGCTGCGCTACGGGGCAACCTGCGGTGCTCGCGTTTCGCGGGGTCTCGCAGAACTCGCTTCGCTCAAACAGCTGCGAGCCCTTATCCGCGAAACGCTCCGCTCCTCGGCGCAGCCAGAGGGGAGGGGAAACTGGCCGGGCCTTTGCCCGCTCGGCCCCATGTGGCACAGCCGCGCAGCGGCTGTGCCACCACGCCGAGCGCAGCGGTGGCGCGTCCGGTTCCAAATCCCTTCTGGCTGCGCCGAGGAGCGCAGACGTAGGCGGGATCAGGGCCTCAGCTGTCTGAGCGAAGCGAGTTCTGCGGACCCCCGCCGTAGTCGAGCACCGCAGTTTGCCCGTAGCGAAGCGAAGGGACGCAGACAGCAGGGTCGCCTTTCTTTTGCCTACTTTTCTTTGGCGAAGCAAAGAAAAGTTGGTCGGCCGCCGGGCCGAGACCCGGCCCCGGAATACAAAAAGAAAAGCAACTACCGAGGCAACGCCAAGGCAAACGGCAAGCTGAGCACCCCCAACAGCGTAGACAGCGTCACCAACCCCGCCACATAAGCCCCGTTGTATCCCATCCGCGCAGCCAGCACATAAGCACTCGAAGCAGTCGGCACCGCAGAAAAAGCCATCAGCACCGAAGCCTGCATCGCATCGAGCCGCAACGCCAGAGCCAGCCCCCATGCGACCAGCGGCAGGACGAGGTGCCGAATGCCCAGTATCGACACCGCCAGCACCTTGCCCGTGCCCAGCGTCGAGAACTTCATGCCCGCACCTGCGGCCAGCAGCCCCAATGCGAGCGATGCGGCGCCGATGCGCGTGAGCGTGGGCGTGGCCCAGCCCGGCACGGTGATCCCCAGCACATTGGCCAGCAGCCCCGCGACTGTCGCGACGATCAGCGGGTTGCGCACCAGCTGCTGCAAGAAGCCGGTCTGCGCATGGCGCGTCATCGGCCACACGGCCGCGATGTTGAAGATGGGCACGCACACGCCGATCAGCACGGCAATGAGCAGCAGGCCTTCGGACCCGGCCAGCCGCTCGGCCAGCGCGAGGCAGATGAACGAATTGAAGCGGAACGCGACCTGGGCGCTGGCCGCGTGGTCGCGCCGGTCGATGTGGGATCCGATGCCGGGCATGAAGGGCAGGGCGTAGGCCAAGCCGATGCCGACCGCGCCGATGCACAGGCCCGCTGTCAGCAGGTTCGACGTGGCACCGAAGTCCAGCGGGCTGCGCACGATCGAGTGGAACAGCAGCACAGGAAAAAGAAAGTAGTAGACAAGGCTCTCGACCTGGTCCCACACGCGGCGGTCGAGGGCGGTGTAGCGGCACAGGAGCCAGCCGATGGCGATGAGCGAAAAGTCGGGGAAGAGCAGCTGCGCGTAGTTCACCGCTTCGAGGATAAACCGGACGGACCATGGGTAATCCACAGCACGGGTGCGGGCCGTGAGCCGCTAGCATCCGGGCTTTCGTTTTTTCGACATCAAAGTCAAGTCAAGGAGTTTTCGATGCAACGTCGTCAATGGAGCGCTCTGGTGGGCGCCGCCGCACTGGTCGCGGTAGCGGGCCCGAGCTTCGCGCAGGGATACCCCAGCAAGCCCGTCGAGCTGAGCGTGCCCTTCGCACCGGGCGGCACGACCGACATCGTGGCGCGCGTGATCTCCGACCCGCTGGGCAAGGTGCTGGGCCAGCCGGTGGTGGTGATCAACCGTGCCGGTGGCGGCGGCATCGTGGGTGCGGCCGAGACGGCACGCGCCGCGCCCGACGGCTACAAGCTCGGCATCGCCACGGTGTCGAGCACGGCGGCCAACCCGGCCATCAACCCGAAGACGCCGTACGACCCGATCAACGACTTCACGCCGATCATCAACATCGCGGCCACGCCGAACATCATCGCCGTCAACCCGAGCTTCCCGGCCAAGAACTATGCCGAGTTCGTGGCCGAGCTGAAGAAGAACCCCGGCAAGTATTCGTATGCCTCGTCGGGCACGGGCGGCATCGGCCACCTGCTGATGGAGCTGTACAAGAGCCTGACCAACACCTTCGTCACGCACATTCCGTACCGCGGCGCGGGCCCGGCGCTGAACGACGTGGTGGCCGGCCAGGTGCCGATCATGTTCGACAACATTCCCTCGGCCATGCCCTTCATCACCAGCGGCCGGCTGATCCCGATCGTGGTGTCCGCGCCCCAGCGCCTGGCCGCGCTGCCCAACGTGCCGACCTTCAAGGAGGTCGGCCTGGAGCCGGTGAACCGCATGGCTTACTACGGCATCCTCGGCCCCAAGGGCCTGCCGAAGGAAGTGGTCGAGAAGATCAGCGCCGGCGTGAAGAAGTCGGTGGAAGAGCCGGCGGTGCGCAAGCGCATCGAGGACACGGGCTCGCTGATCGTGGCCAATACGCCCGAGCAGTTCGCCGCGCAGATCAAGGCCGAGTACGAGGTCTACAAGGACGTGGTGAAGAAGCAGAACCTGAAGCTCGACTGAGCCCGGTTTTTTCTTTCTTTAGACGCAAGCCGCCCGTGCCCCGGGCGGCTTTTTCTTTTTTGCTATCTTGCAACGCATGACCGAGGCCGCCGCCGCACCCACTCCCGATATCGACGACTTCATCGACGCCCTCTGGCTCGAGGACGGCTTGTCGAAGAACACGCTCGCCGCCTACCGCCGCGACCTCGCGCTGTTCGCGCAGTGGCTCGGCAAGCAGCAAGGCGGCGCCACGCTCGCCACCGCGCGGGAGACCGACCTGCAGGCCTACATGGGCGCGCGGCTCACCAACAAGGGCAAGGCAACGTCGGCCAACCGCCGGCTCACTGTGTTCAAGCGCTACTACCGCTGGGCGCTGCGCGAGCGACGCATCACGGCCGACCCGAGCATCCGTCTCATGCCCGCGCGCCAGATGCCGCGCGCCATCAAGACGCTGTCGGAGAAGCAGGTCGACGACCTGCTGGCCGCGCCCGATGTCGAATCGCCCCTGGGCCTGCGCGACCGCGCGATGCTGGAACTGATGTACGCGAGCGGCCTGCGCGTGAGCGAACTGGTGGCGCTCAAGGCCATCGACATGAGCCTGAACGACGGCGTGCTGCGCGTGCTGGGCAAGGGAAGCAAGGAGCGGCTGGTGCCCTTCGGCGGCGAGGCTCGGCGCTGGATTGAACGCTACCTGGAGGAATCGCGCCCCGCGATCCTCGACGGCCAGCAGACGCCCGACCTGTTCGTCACAGCGCGCGGCGCGGGCATGACGCGCGTGATGTTCTGGATCATCGTGAAGAAGCATGCGACCGCGGCGGGCATCCACGTGCCGCTGTCGCCGCACACGCTGCGCCACGCCTTTGCCACGCACCTGCTGAACCACGGGGTCGACCTGCGCGCGGTGCAGCTGCTGCTGGGGCACGCGGACATCTCGACCACCACCATCTACACGCATGTGGCGCGCGAGCGCCTGAAGCAGCTTCATGCCAAGCACCACCCGCGCGGCTGAACATGTGCAGCCCTGGCGCATCGGCTGCGCCGGATGGAGCCTGCCGCGCGCGCTGTGGCCGGTGTTTCCGCCCGAGGGCTCGCACCTGGAGCGCTATGCGCAGCGCTTCGACGCGGTCGAGATCGACACCTCGTTCTACCGGCCGCACCGGCGCGAGACCTACGAACGCTGGGCCGCGAGCACGCCCGAAGGATTCCGCTTCGCGGTCAAGCTGCCGAAGGCGGTGACGCACGAACGCCGGCTGGTCGATGCGATGCCGGCGTTCGAAGAGTTTGCCGCGCAGGTCGGGGGGCTCGGGAACAAGCTCGGTGCGCTGGTCGTGCAGTTGCCGCCGAGCCTGGCGTTCGATGCCGGGGTGGTGCGCGGTTTTTTCAGCGCGCTTCGGCGCAGGCACACGGGCGCTGTGGTGCTGGAGCCCCGTCATCGCAGCTGGTTCACGCCGGAGGTCGAAGGGCTGCTGTCGGATTTCGAAGTGGCCCGCGTGCTCTCGGACCCGGTGCTGTTCGACGAAGCCGCGGCCCCCGGCGGCTGGCCGGGCCTTGTCTATCTGCGGTTGCACGGCTCGCCGCGGCGCTACTGGTCGGCCTACGGCGACGACCTGCTTGCGCGGCTCGCGCAGCGGCTGCAGCTTGCGAAGGAAGAAGGCGCGCAGTGCTGGTGCGTGTTCGATAACACGGCCGGCGGCGAGGCGACAGGCAACGCGCTGGCGCTGCAGCGGCTGCTGGAGAATCAACGATCAACAAGAGGAGACGGATCATGAAATTCACAAGACTCTGCGCCGGCCTGGGCCTTGGCTTTGCAATGGCCGCGGCCACCGGCCTTGCCGCCGCCCAAGGCTTCCCGGGCGCCAGGCCCATTCGCCTGATCGTCGGCTATCCGCCCGGCGGTGGCATCGACTTTGCGGCGCGCACGGTGCAAGTGCCGCTGCAGGAGGCGCTCAAGCAGCAACTGGTGGTCGACTACAAGCCCGGCGCCAGTGGCATGATCGCGGCCACCGAACTCACGCGTCAGCCCGCCGACGGCTATACGCTGCTGCTGGCCAACACCGGGCCCTTCGCCATCGCGCCCTACCTGCAGAGCAAGCCGCCGTACGACCCGATCAGACAGTTCACCTACATCGGGCAGATCAGCCAGGGCAGCTACATCGCGGTGACGCGGCCCGACCATCCGGCGAAGAACCTCAAGGAGTTCGTGGCGTGGGCCAAGGGGCAGCCGGGCAAGGTCAACTTTGCCTCGGGCGGCAACGGCACCTCGACACACCTGAACGGCGAGCTGATGAACCAGGTGACGGGGCTCGACATGACGCACGTGCCCTACAAGGGCAGCGCGCCGGCGGTGCAGGACCTGATCGGCGGGCAGACGCAGATCCTCATCGACGCGGGCAGCGTGCTGCTGCCGCAGGTCAAGGGCGGCAAGCTCAAGGCGCTGGCCGTGACCGGCCCGGTGCGAGACCCGCAGCTGCCCGACGTGCCGACCGTGAAGGAACTGGGGCTGGCGGGCATGGAGTCGGTCGGCTTCCAGGGGCTGGTGGGGCCGGCGAACATGCCCAAGGACGTGGTCGATCGGCTCTCGGGCGAGCTGGCCAAGGCGCTGGCGCAGCCCGAGATCAAGGCCAAGTTCGCGACGGCGGGGGCCGAGGTGCATTCGCTGGGCCCGGTCGAGTTCGCGGCCTTCGTGAAGGCGGACAATGAGAAGTGGTCCAGGCTGATCAAGGAGCGCAAGCTGCAGCTGGACTGACGCAATCACGCAGACGACCCGATCCACAGACACCATGAATTTCCTCGCTTCCTCGAAGCCATCGCGCCGCACGGCGACCCGACTCCTCGCCGCCGCCGCGCTGTGCGCCGCTTCCGGCGCCTACGCGCAGGCCGTGCCCAAGACCGTGCGGCTCATCGTCGCCTACCCGGCGGGCGGCGTCAGCGACGTGGTCGCGCGGGCGCTGGGCGACCGGCTCGCGGCGCAGATGGGCATCACGGTGATCGTGGACAACCGTGCCGGCGCAAGCGGCGCCATCGGCATGGACGCGGTGGCCAAGGCCGCGCCCGACGGCGCGACGCTGGGCTTCTCGGCCATCAGTCCGCTGGTGCTGAGCCCGCACCTGGGCAAGCTGCCCTTCGATCCGCTCAAGGACGTGGCGCCCGTGGCCAGCGTGATGTATTCGCCGGTGCTGCTGATCGCCACGCCGGCGAGCAAGGCCAAGGACTTCAAGGCGCTCATCGACGACGCCAAGGCGCACCCGGGCGCGGTGCGCTGGGCCACTTCCGGCCCGGCGTCGCTGGGCCACATCGTGCTGGAGCAACTTCATGCGGCGGCGGGCGTGGACATCACGCACGTGCCGTACAAGGGCGGCGGCCAGCAGCTCAACGATGCGATCGGCGGGCAGTTCGAGATTCTGTCGACCAACGCGAGCCCGACGCTGTCGTCGCACATCCAGTCGGGCAAGCTGCGCCCGCTGGCCGTGGGAGCGCCGGCCCGGCTCGACAGCCTGCCCCAGGTGCCCACGCTGGGCGAGTTGGGCTACAAGGCGGCCAACATCAACTCGCTGTTCGGCGTGTTCGCGCCGGCCGCCACGCCGGCTGCGCTGGTCGCGCGATACAACGCCGAGATCAACAAGGCGCTGGCCAGCCCCGAGCTGCGCGCCAAGCTCACGGCCACCGACAACGTGCCGACCGGCGGTACCTCTGCAGCCTTTGCGAAGGAAATCGCCAGCGAGTTCGAAAGCAACGGCCGCATCATCAAGGCGGCGAACATCAAGGCCGACTGAGCCGTCTCGCACCACCTGACGCCTGGAAGACACCTGCGCTTGTGGTTCGACCCTCCCTACCTTATAGTAGGTAGATGACCAGCGCCACAGCAGCCGTTCCCGCCCTAGCCACCGGCAGCACCCGCGAGCAGATCCTCGCGGTGGCGCGCGGCTTCATCGAAACCCGTTCCTACCTGGGCTTCAGCTTCCAGGACGTGGCCGATGCGGTTGGCGTGCGCAAGGCCAGCCTCTATCACCACTTTCCCAGCAAGGAAGCACTGGGCATCGCGGTGATCCGCTCCGCCACCCAGGGCTTCAAGGACTGGGATGCCGCCCGCGAGCGCGAGCCGAAGGACGCGCTCGAATCGTATTTCCGCATGTACCGCAACACGCTGAAGGCCGGCTCCGGCATCTGCCCGGCAGGCGCGCTGGCGCCGGGCTGGGACGTCATCAACGACGAACTGCGCGAGGCGGTGCGCGAACTGCGCAGCACCCAGGTGACGTGGCTCACGGGCGTGCTGGGTGCGCTGATGCCGGGACGCAAGAAGGGCGTTTCGGTCGCTTCGCTGGCGGCTTTCGTGTTTTCTTCCTGCCAGGGGGCGCTGCTGTCGGCGCGCATGACAGGGCGCGTGGACGAGTTCGACGAAGCCATCGCGCAACTCAGGAGTTCATTGCCCGGCTGAGCGCCGGGCCTGACGCAGGTGCGCTTCGGCGTGCTTATTTTTTGACCTCGTAGCCTACCGATTGGATGGTAGGTTTCATCTGTTGGAGCCATTCATGAAAGCCGTCATTTCCGCCTATGCCCGTTCTCCCTTCCACTTCGCGAAGAAAGGCGCGCTGACCGAGGTGCGCCCCGACACGCTGGCCGCCGACGTGGTGAAGGGCCTGCTGCAGCGCACCGACCTCGATCCCGCGCTGCTCGAAGACATCATCCTGGGCTGCGCCTACCCGGAGGCCTCGCAGGGCAACAACCTCGCGCGCATCGTCGGTCTGCTGGCCGGCCTGCCGCACGAGGTGGGCGGCATGACGGTGAACCGCTTCTGCGGCTCGTCGATGCAGGCGGTGCACATCGCCGCCGCGCAGATCGAGGCGGGCATGGGCGACGCGTTCCTGTGCGTGGGCGTGGAATCGATGACGGCGGTGCCGCAGGGCGGCTTCAACTTCTCGCCCAGCCCGCAGCTGCTGGCCAACACCGACGCCTACATCTCCATGGGCGAAACCGCCGAGAACGTGGCGCAGCGCTGGAACGTGAGCCGCGCCGACCAGGAGGCCTTCGCGGTGGAGTCGCACCGCAAGGCCGCCGCCGCACGCGCGGAAGGCCGGCTGGCGGGCGAGATCGTGCCGGTGCGGCTGGCCTCGGGCGACATCGTCGATGCCGACGGCTGCATCCGCCCGAGCACTTCCGCCGAGGCGCTGGCGAACCTCAAGCCCGCATTCCGCCCCGACGGCGTGGTGACGGCCGGCACCTCGTCTCCGCTGACCGACGGCGCGGCGGTGGTGCTCGTCACCAGCGATGCGTTTGCCGCCAGGCACGGCCTGCAGGCGCTGGCACGCATCCGCTCGTTCGCGACCGTGGGCGTCGATCCCGCCGTCATGGGCATCGGCCCGATCCCCGCGACGCGCAAGGCACTGGCGCGCGCCGGCCTGAGCGCGGCCGACCTGGACGTGATCGAGATCAACGAAGCCTTCTCGTCGCAGGCGCTGGCCTGCATCCGCGACCTGGGCCTCGACCCCGCGAAGATCAACCTCGACGGTGGCGGCCTCTCCATCGGCCATCCGCTGGGCGCGACCGGCGCACGCATCACCGGCAAGGCCGCGTCGCTGCTGGTGCGCGAGAAGGGACGCTATGCGCTGGCCACGCAATGCATCGGCGGCGGGCAGGGCATCGCGACGATCCTCGAGCGCGCTTGAACGGTCCGAGAATGCGGCCACGAACCCCAAGGAGAACCGATGACGGCAACCCCTGAAACCGGCGCCAGGCCCAAGCTGTACCTCGAAGACCTGTCCGTCGGCGACCGCTTCCGCAGCGCCGAACACGCGCTGGACGTGGCACAGATCCAGGCCTTCGCGCGGCAGTTCGACCCTCAGCCCTTCCACACCGACGAAGAGGCCGCGAAGAAGACTTTCTTCGGCGGGCTGGCCGCGAGCGGCTGGCACACCGCGGCGCTCACCATGAAGCTTCTGGTCGAAAGCGGCATCCCGCTGGCCGACGGCATCATCGGTTCAGGTGGCGAGCTGCAATGGCCCAAGCCCACGCGGCCCGGCGACGTGCTGCATGTGGTGAGCGAAGTGGTCGACATCGTGCCCTCGCGCTCCAAGCCCGGCCGCGCGATGGTCACCATGCGCTGCCAGACGCTCAACCAGCGCGGCGATGTGCTCCAGCACTTCACGCCCAGGCTGGTGGTGCACGCCAGGCCGGCGGCGGCCTGAGTCGGGGTTTCAAAAAACCCGCAGGCCCAGTTCCTCGACCAGCGAGGCGGCCTGCCGGTGCGAGATCGCCTCGGTCATTCGGGGCGGGAGTCGGCCAGGGCGCGCAGTTCTTCGGGGCTGAAGCCGGCGCGGCTGCGCGCCTCGAGATTGAAGGGCGGCTTGTGGCGCGGCGCGTCGTAGCGCGCGACCAAGGCCGGATAGGTGGCCTCGGGGTCGATGCCGGCGCGCTCGCACAGCCAGCGGTACCAGTGGTTGCCGATGGCCACATGACCCACTTCGTCGCGCAGGATGATGTCCAGGATCTCGACCGCCCGCAGCGCATCGGGCGTGTTCACCCGCTTGAGCTTGGCCTGGATCAGCGGCGTGGCGTCCAGCCCGCGCGCCTCCAGCGTGCGCGGCACCAGCGCCATGCGGCCGAGCACATCGTCCTTGGTCTTCTCGCACATGTTCCAGAGGCCGTCATGGCCCGGAAAGTCGCCGTAGCGCCAGCCCATGTCCTGCAGGTGCGTGTGCAGCAGCGTGAAGTGCAGCGCTTCTTCGTCGGCCACGCGCAGCCAGTCGCGGTAGTAGGCCTCGGGCATGCCGTCGTAGCGCCACACGGCGTCGAGCGCGAGGTTGATGGCATTGAACTCGATGTGGCAGATCGAATGGATCAGCGCGGCCCGGCCATCGGGCGTGAACGGCGAGCGCTTCTGCACGGCGGTGGCGGCCACGCGCACGGGCTTTTCCGGGCGGCCGGGCACGCCGGTGTCGTCGCCGGGCGTGCGGATCGGGTCGGTTGCTATGGAATCGGTAGCGCCGTGCAGAGAAATGGCGCGCGTTGCAGCCACCTTCTGTTCGGGATCGGAGAGGCGCAGCGCGGCCAGCGCGCTCAATCGGGGGTGCATCCCTACAATTCTAGTTTTGCCCCCGGAGACAACCACGATGGCGATTTATGAATTGGACGGCGTTGCACCGACCCTCGGCGAAGGCGCATGGGTGGCCGACAGCGCGCAGGTCATGGGCAACGTCAAGCTGGCCGACAACGCGAGCGTGTGGTTCGGCGCGGTGCTGCGCGGCGACACCGAGACGCTGACCATCGGACGCAACAGCAACATCCAGGACCTGTCGGTGCTGCATGCCGACATCGGCTGCCCGCTGACCATCGGCGACAACGTCACCGTGGGCCACCAGGTGATGCTGCACGGCTGCACCGTCGGCGACAACTCGCTGATCGGCATCCAGGCCGTGGTCTTGAATAACGCGAAGATCGGCCGCAATTCGATCGTTGGCGCCGGCAGCGTCGTGACCGAGGGCAAGGAGTTTCCGGACAACTCGCTCATCATCGGCTCGCCGGCCAAGGTGGTGCGCACCCTCGATGACGCCGCGGCCGCCCGGCTGCGCCAGAGCGCCGAGCACTATGTAGAGAACGCCCATCGCTTCGCGAAGGGCCTCAAGAAGATCGCCTGACCGGTTCGGTTGCAGGCACACAGAGAAAGAAAACGTTTTGAGCGAGCTGCACAAATTCCTGTTCGATGGCCTGCCGGTGCGCGGCATGATCGTGCGCCTGACAGATGCGTGGCAGGAGATCCTTGCGCGGCGCGCCTCCAACACCGCCACCGGCGCGTACCCGCCGCCCGTGGCCGAACTGCTCGGCGAAATGACGGCCGCCGCCACGCTGATGCAGGCCAACATCAAGTTCAACGGCGCGCTGATCCTGCAGATCTTCGGCGACGGCCCGGTCAAGGTGGCCGTGGCCGAGGCCAAGCCCGACCTGAGCCTGCGCGCCACCGCCAAGGTGATCGGCGAGCTGCCGGCCGACGCTCGGCTGCCCGACATGGTCAACGTGAACAACAAGGGCCGCTGCGCCATCACGCTCGACCCCAAGGACAAGCTGCCGGGCACCACGCCTTACCAGGGCGTGGTGCCGCTGTTCGACGACAACGGCGAAAAGCTCGGCAAGCTCAGCGACGTGCTGCAGCACTACATGCTGCAGAGCGAGCAGCTCGACACCACCCTGGTGCTCGCGGCCGACGACAAGGTGGCCGCGGGCCTTTTGATCCAGCGCCTGCCCGTGAAGGGCGAGGGCAACCTCGAAGGCACCTCCAGCAAGGACCACGACCAGGCCAACGAAGACCAGATCGGCCTGAACGAGGACTACAACCGCATCTCGATCCTCGCCTCCAGCCTGACGCGCGACGAATTGCTCACGCTCGACATCGAGACCATTCTTCGCCGCCTGTTCTGGGAAGAGAGGCTGCTGCGCTTCGAGCCGCAGGCCGGCCTGCTGGGCCCGCACTTCGCCTGCACCTGCGGGCGCGAGCGCGTGGCGCAGATGATCCGCGGCCTGGGCGTGGAGGAAGCCGAGAGCATCCTCGCCGAGCGCGGCGACATCGAGGTGGGGTGCGACTTCTGCGGCAAGCAGTACCGCTTCGACGCGGTCGACACCGCGCAGATCTTCAGGCCGCCGACGGACCAGATTCCGGGCAGCCCGGTCGTCCAGTAGGCAGCCTGTCGAAGCGCGCTCGCGGGCTCAGCGCGCTTCGCTGCTGTCGAAGCCGCCGAACGAAATGTCCGGCGCGCTCGTGTTGTGCTTCGACGGCAGGCTTCGGCCGAATCGCACCTGCGTGGCCTGCAGGCTCTTGACCTCTGGCAGCGGCAGCACCTGCTGCGCGGCTTGCGGCGCGGCCTGCCAGCGCACTTCGCTCACGTCGGCGTTGTCCGGCGTCACGTACATCGAGCGCAGCACCGCAAAGGGCTGCGCATTCACCGTCGGCTTCGACAGGGTGACGTCGAGCGCGGTGCGCGTGCGGCTGATTTCGTCGACACGCGCCACCGCGCTGCCGCCGTTCGTGAAGCGCACGTGGATCGCCAGCGGCTTCGGCACGATGCGGATCGACGCGATGCTCACCACCGGCCGCGCCGCCGCCTCCACCGGCCCGAGCAGGAACGAAGAGCCGTACACGCCGTCGCCGAAGCGCGGGTCCGGCAGCGGCTTGAGCCGCCAGTAGCCGTCCGACGGATAGAGCACGATGGCCTCGAGCGCCTTGCCGTTCTCCTTCCTGAACACCTGCAGCAGATGGAAGCCACGGTCGCTGCGCTTGCCCACGGTCACGGGCACGCTCTGCGGGCGCCAGAAGGTCGGCAGCGTCATGCCGACGATGCGCCACTCGGCGTTGTCCAGCAGCACCACGGTGCGCTTCTTGAAGCGGTGCGCGGGGTCGGTGGGGTGGGCGCCGCCGTCGAAGTTGCAGCCCGAGAAGTCGGGCGCCGTGACGTCGTTGCCGATCTTGTCGAGGTAGTCGGGCTGCAGCGCCTCGATGCGCATGTGGCGGATGCCGTCGCCGCGCAGGGTGAGGGAGACGTTGTCTTCCTCTGCGCAGGCGGTGGTCGTGGTGCCGTTCTCTATGGTGGCCGCGACGGGGGCGGCAGCGGCATGGCCCACGGCCAGCAGCAGGGCGATGAATGTGGTGGCAGGGGCGAGGCGCGCGGCTGTCGAAAGGTGCATCGGGTCTCCGGTGAAGGGGATGGTGCGCGCCGCTGGCTTATTCGCGGCGCGCGATCAGGTCGCTGAAGAGCTTATGTTCGCATTCCGGGTCGGAGCATTTCTCGCAAGGCCATGACCACGAGGCGGGCTTGGCTTCGAGCCGGCCGCGTGCGCGCGTGCGGCCTTCGTTGCCCGCGATCGAGTTGATCGCGTTCCAGGCGTTGGCAAGGCGCTCGCCGCCGCTGCCATGCACCACGGCGAACGAGAGCCTGGCGCCGATGAGCGCGGCGCGCACCAGCGTGTCGGTCGGCTGCTGCGCATGCGGACCGTCGCGCATGTCGTCGGCCACCCAGGGTAGGTCGAGCGCGGTGAGCAGCGTGATGGCATAGCGCCGCTGCGCCGCCAGGGCACCTTCGTAGAGCGAGGTGTCGGCGAACAGCTGTTCGCTGTAGACCGCCGTCATGAGCGCGGTGGTATCGGCCACCACCACGCCCGACGCGGCGGCGACGCCGATGCGGCGGGTCTGCTCGTCGGCAATGGCCTGCTGTTCGTCGGGGCGCGGCGTGCGGCCTTCGCGCTCGCACCATTCGCGCAGGTATTCGCCGACGAGCGTTACCGGGGTTCCGCGGTCCTGCAGGCGCTGCGCGATGGCGCGCGCCAGCTCGGTCTTGCCGGTGCTTTCGGCGCCCAGCAGCGCGATGACGCAGCCGGTCGGCAGGGTGGGCGTCATGCGCGTGCCGCCTGCGCCGCTTTCGGCAGGCGCTGCCGCCATGCCAGGTAGCCGGCCACGCTGAGCGCGGCGAACACCGCGTACAGGCCGACCGTGAGCCACAGGCCCTTGTGGATGAACAGGCCCACGCTGACCACGTTCACCGCCAGCCAGACCAGCCAGTTCTCGATGAACTTGCGCCCGAGCAGGAACTGCCCGACCAGGCTCAGCCCGGTGGCGAAGCCGTCCCACCAGGGCACGTCGGTGTCGGTGAAGCGGCGCAGGAAGAGGGCGACGGCCGGCCACGCCAAGGCGCAGGCGGCCAGCGCGAGGGCAATGCCGCGCGGCGAAAGCCGGCTGACATGCAGGACGCTCCCGTCCGCCCGATGGCCGCGCAGCCACTGCGCCCAGCCCCACAGGGCGACGAAAGCGAAGAAGACCTGGAGCGAGGCGTCGCCGTAGATGCGCGCCTTGGCGAAGACGGCCACATAGAGCAGCGAACTGACGATGGCCAGCGGCCATCCCCAGTGGATCTCGCGCATGTTGCACCCGACCATGGCGAGCGCGAGGAGCGCGGCGACAAGCTCGAGCCAGCTGACGGGTGAGCCCCAGAGCAGGAAAGCAGGGGCCGAGAGAAGCTCAAGAATCAGATTCGCCCCCAGAGGGCACCGACGCGGTCTGTTCGTGGGACACCGCGGAACCGGCTTTGCCGGGCCGCCGGTGTCGCCCCCTGGAAGGGGGTTGGCGAAGCGACACGAAGTGCGCGAAGACTGGGGGTCATCTTAGTGCGCGATCTGGACGAACACTTCGTTCGGCTTCACCATGCCGAGTTCCGCCCGCGCGCGTTCCTCGACCATTTCGAGGCCTTCCTTGAGGTCGTTGACCTCCGAGGTCAGGCGCTCGTTGTTCAGCGTGGCCTTGGCGTTGGCTTCCTTCTGGTCGGCCAGCTTGGTCCGCAGCTGCGCCACGTCGCGCACGCTGCCGCGCCCGTTCCACAGCTGCCACTGCAGGACGCCCAGCAGAAGCAGCAGGATGATCGGTGGAACGAGTCGGGCGCGCATGCGCGGGGCGTCCGGTGCGTTACTTCAGGTTGTAGAACGCGCCGCGGCCCGGGTACACGGCGATGTCGCCGAGGTCTTCTTCGATGCGCAGCAGCTGGTTGTACTTGGCGATGCGGTCCGAGCGCGACAGCGAGCCGGTCTTGATCTGGCCGGCGTTGGTGCCCACCGCGATGTCGGCGATGGTGCTGTCTTCGGTTTCGCCCGAGCGGTGCGAGATCACGGCCGTGTAGCCCGCGCGCTTGGCCATCTCGATGGCGGCGAAGGTCTCGGTCAGCGTGCCGATCTGGTTGATCTTGATGAGGATCGAGTTGGCGATGCCCTTGTCGATGCCCTCTTGCAGGATCTTGGTGTTGGTGACGAACAGGTCGTCGCCCACCAGCTGCACGCGCTTGCCCAGGCGTTCGGTCAGGTGCTTCCAGCCGTCCCAGTCGCCTTCGTGCATGCCGTCTTCGATGCTGATGATCGGGTACTTGTCGACCCAGGTCGCGAGCATGTCGGTCCAGCTTTCGGACGTGAGCGAGAGGTTTTCGCCCGACAGCACGTACTTGCCGTCCTTGTAGAACTCGCTGGCCGCGCAGTCCAGGCCCAGGGCGATCTGCTCGCCCGCCGTGTAGCCGGCCTTGTCGATGGCTTCCAGGATCAGCTGGATGGCCGCTTCATGGCTCTCGACGCTGGGGGCGAAGCCGCCTTCGTCGCCCACGGCCGTGCTGATGCCGCGGTCGCCCAGGATCTTCTTGAGTGCATGGAACACCTCGGCGCCGTAGCGCACGGCCTCGCGGAAGCTCTTGGCGCCCACGGGGATGATCATGAACTCCTGCAGGTCGAGGCTGTTGTTGGCGTGCGCGCCGCCGTTGATGACGTTCATCATCGGCACCGGCAGCTGCATGCCGCCCATGCCGCCGAAGTAGCGGTACAGCGGCAGGCCGGACTCTTCGGCCGCGGCGCGGGCCACGGCCATCGACACGGCGAGGGTGGCGTTGGCGCCCAGGCGGCCCTTGTTGTCGGTGCCGTCGAGGTCGATCATCGTGCGATCGAGGAAGGCCTGTTCGCTGGCGTCGAGGCCGAGCACGGCTTCCGAGATCTCGGTGTTGATGTTCTCCACGGCCTTGAGCACGCCCTTGCCCAGGTAGCGGCTCTTGTCGCCGTCGCGCAGCTCGATGGCTTCGCGCGAACCGGTCGACGCGCCCGAGGGCACGGCCGCACGGCCCATGGTGCCCGACTCCAGCAGCACGTCGCACTCGACGGTGGGGTTGCCTCGGCTGTCGAGAATTTCGCGGCCGACGATGTCAACGATTGCACTCATCTTTTGTCTTTCTCTTTCGGTTCTCTTTGGCGGATGAATAAATGGGGCAGGAGGCTCAGAGGCCCTCGACGGCGATCATGTTCATGATCGCGGCGCCGGCACGCGCTTCGCGGGCCTTGAGGTATTCGGGCGTGTCGTAGAAGGCCTTGGCCTTCTCGAAGCTGGCGAACTTGAGGATGACGACGCGCGTGGGCTTCCAGTCGCCCTCCAGCGGCTGCACCTGGCCGCCGCGCACGCACACCTCGGCGCCGTGCGCCTGCATGGCGGCGCTCGACCACTTCTTGTATTCCTCGTACTGCGTCGGGTTGGTCACCTCGACGTGGGCGATGACGTATCCGCTGCTCATGCGACGGCCTTCAGTGCCTTGTTGGTGCTGCCCGCGCCCTTTTCCTTGTGTTCGAGCGCCGCCTTGATGAAGGCGTTGAACAGCGGATGGCCGCCCCACGGGGTCGACTTGAACTCGGGGTGGAACTGCACGCCCATGAACCACGGGTGCACGTCCTGCGGCAGCTCGACGATCTCGGTCAGGTGCTCGCGCTGCGTGAGCGCCGAGATCACGAGGCCGGCCTTGCGCAGTTCGTCGAGGTAGTTGACGTTGGCTTCGTAGCGGTGGCGGTGGCGCTCGGTGACCACGTCGCCGTAGATGCTGTGGGCCAGCGTGCCGGGCGAGACGTCGGAGCTCTGCGCGCCCAGGCGCATGGTGCCGCCGAGGTCGGACTTCTCGTCGCGCGTCTTCACGGTGCCGTCGGCGTCCTTCCACTCGGTGATCAGCGCGATCACGGGGGTGGGCGTCTCGGGGTCGAACTCGGTGCTGTTCGCGTTCTTCAGGCCGGCCACGTGGCGGGCGTACTCGATGGTGGCAACCTGCATGCCCAGGCAGATGCCCAGGTAGGGCACCTTGCCTTCGCGGGCGAAGCGGGCCGCCGAGATCTTGCCTTCCACGCCGCGCTGGCCGAAGCCGCCGGGCACCAGGATGGCGTCGTACTTGGCCAGGCGGGACACGTCCTGCGCGTTGATGGTCTCGGAGTCGATGTAGTCGATCTTCACGCGCGCATGGTTCTTCATGCCGGCGTGGCGCAGGGCTTCGTTCAGCGACTTGTAGCTGTCCGACAGGTCGACGTACTTGCCGACCATGGCAATCGACACTTCCTTTTGCGGATGCTCGACTTCGTAGACCAGGTCGTCCCAGCGCTGCAGCTTGGCGGGTGGGGTGTTGATGCGCAGCTTGTCGCAGATCAGGCCGTCCAGGCCCTGCTCGTGCAGCATGCGGGGCACCTTGTAGATGGTGTCCACGTCCCACATCGAGATCACGCCCCACTCGGGCACGTTCGAGAACAGCGAGATCTTGGCGCGCTCGTCGTCGGGGATCGGGCGATCGGCGCGGCACAGCAGGGCGTCGGCCTGGATGCCGATTTCACGCAGCTTCTGCGCGGTGTGCTGCGTGGGCTTGGTCTTGAGTTCGCCGGCGGCGGCGATCCAGGGCACGTAGCTCAGGTGCACGAAGGCCGAGTTGTTCGGGCCCATGCGCAGGCTCATCTGGCGCACGGCCTCCAGGAAGGGCAGCGACTCGATGTCGCCCACGGTGCCGCCGATTTCGACGATGGCCACGTCCACCTCGTGCGCAGTGCCGATGCCGGCGCCGCGCTTGATGTATTCCTGGATTTCGTTGGTGATGTGCGGAATCACCTGCACCGTCTTGCCGAGGTAGTCGCCGCGGCGCTCTTTTTCGAGCACGGTCTTGTAGATCTGGCCGGTCGTGAAGTTGTTGGCCTTGCGCATCCGCGTGTTGATGAAGCGCTCGTAGTGGCCGAGGTCGAGGTCGGTCTCTGCGCCGTCATCGGTGACGAACACTTCACCATGCTGGAAGGGCGACATCGTGCCGGGGTCGACATTGATGTACGGATCGAGCTTGATGAGGGTGACTTGGAGGCCGCGCGATTCGAGGATCGCGGCGAGCGAGGCGGAGGCGATTCCCTTGCCAAGGGAAGATACGACACCACCGGTGACGAAGACAAATTTGGTCATGCCAGTTCCGGACTTTGCAATCCGGGCAGTGGGAAATTGCGATTATAGGTGTGCCCTTCGCGACACTTTCCGCCAAGGGCTTGTTGCCGCGGGTCGGATGGCATGTGAGCAACAATACGGCCCATGCAAGATCTCGCCGGCAAACACATCGTCCTGGGCCTCACCGGAGGCATCGCATGCTACAAGTCGGCCGAGCTGTGCCGGCTGTTCGTCAAGGCGGGCGCGACCGTCCAGGTCGTCATGACCGAGGCGGCCGAGCAGTTCATCACGCCGGTGACCATGCAGGCGCTCTCGGGGCGCACCGTCTACACCTCGCAGTGGGACACCCGCGAGTCCAACAACATGCCGCACATCAACCTGAGCCGCGAGGCCGATGCGATCGTGCTGGCGCCCTGCAGCGCCGACTTCATCGCGCGGCTGGTGCAGGGCCGCTCCGACGACCTGCTGAGCCTGATGTGCCTGGCCCGCCCCATGGACCGAATTCCGCTGCTCATCGCGCCGGCCATGAACCGCGAGATGTGGGGCCATCCGGCCACGCAGCGCAACCTGGTGCAGGTGGCGGCCGACGGCGCCACGGTGCTGGGCGTGGGCAACGGCTGGCAGGCCTGCGGCGAAACCGGCGACGGGCGCATGCTCGAACCCGCCCAGCTGCTCGAGGACATCACGGCCTTCTTCAGCCCCAAGCTGCTGGCGGGGCAGAAGGTGCTGGTCACGGCCGGGCCGACCTTCGAGTCGCTCGACCCGATCCGCGGCATCACCAACCATTCGTCCGGCAAGATGGGCTTTGCCATTGCGCGCGCGGCCCGCGAAGCGGGCGCCGAGGTCACGCTGGTGGCCGGCCCGGTGCACTTGCCCACGCCGCGCGGCGTGACGCGCGTCGACGTGCTGTCCGCGCAGGACATGCTCGAAGCCACCACCCGTGCCGCGGAGTTTGCTAGCATTTTCGTAGCAACAGCCGCGGTAGCCGATTGGCGCCCGGCCACGCAGAGCGACCAGAAGATCAAGAAGGACGGCAGCGGCAAGACCCCGGTGCTGGAGTTCGTCGAGAACGCCGACATCCTGCTGACCGTTGCGCGCAGCGAGCGCGCCCAGTCGAAGAAGCTCTTCTGCGTAGGCTTTGCGGCCGAAAGCGAGAACCTCGCGGCGCACGCCAAGGCCAAGCGCGAGCGCAAGGGCATTCCGCTGCTGGTCGGGAACATCGGCCCGCTGACCTTCGGGCAGGACGACAACGCGCTGCTGCTGGTCGATGCCGACGGCGTGCGCGAGCTGCCGCGCGCGCCCAAGCTCACGCTGGCCCGTGAACTGATGACCGAGATCGCCGCACGACTTCCCGACTGGAGGGTCTGATGAACCTGAATCCCCAATGGAACACGCCGCCCAATGGCGATTTCGCGCGTTACGTCGAACGGCTGTCGGCCCAGGCCGCATTGCCCAGGCGCGCGCCGAAGGAGGGCGAACCGGGGCTCGATGTCGGCATGACGCAACCGCCCGGCCAGCAGGGCCCTGTCACGGCCGCCATGCAACGGCAGCAGCAACAGCAGGAACTCCCCAACGGCGAAGTACCCAAGGCCCAGCCCGGTGCGTTCGATCCGAAGGTGCTCAAGGTGATGGGCGCGGTCGGCGCGCTGGTGTTCCTCGTCCTGTGGGCTTCGGGCGTGCCTTTCGGCGTGCTCGTGCTCCTGCTGGGCATGGCCCTGTGGTTCGGCAAGAAATTGAAGGGCGTGAAGTTCACCCCCGGTGTCGCCAAGTGGCAGCAGCTGCTGGAAGTAGCGAACCGCAAGCAAAGAGAACAGCAACAGAAGCAAGGCAGCAATTAAAAGTGAAAGTCGACGTCCGTATCCTCGATCCGCGCATGGTGGATCAATTGCCCGCGTATGCCACCCCCGGCAGCGCCGGCCTCGACCTGCGGGCCTGCCTCGACGCTCCCATCACGCTGGAGCCCAACGGCTGGCAGCTGGTGGGCACCGGCATCGCGATCCACCTGGCCGACCCGGCCTATGCGGCGATGATCCTTCCGCGCTCGGGCCTGGGCCACAAGCACGGCATCGTGCTGGGCAACCTCGTCGGCCTGATCGACAGCGACTACCAGGGCGAACTGAAGATCAGCGCATGGAACCGCAGCGACACACCCTTCGTGCTGAACCCGATGGAGCGGCTCGCGCAACTGGTGATCGTGCCCGTGGTACAGGCGCAGTTTCGGGTCGTCACAGAATTTGCACCTACGCAACGCGGCGAGGGCGGCTACGGCTCCACGGGCAAGCATTGAGCGAATCCTGAGCGGAGCCTGAGTTTCCGGGCGGTAAAGAACGGAACCCGGCCAGCCCCATTGCCTCGAAGGTTTCAACGTGTGTTTTGCGTCATCGTGGCTCTGGCTGCGGCGTTAGACACACGCAGGCGCATTGTTCGTGCGCCGTTCTATCCGAGGAGCCTCTCAACATGAAGATTTCAATGCGCTTCGTTTCCGTTACCGCTTCCGTGCTGGCAGTGGCCACGCTCACGGCGTGCGTGGCGCCGGCGCCCGTCTACCAGACCTCGCGCTACCCTTACCAGGCACCGCCGCAGGCCATCCAGTACCGTGAAGCCTCCTACGTCGAATACGGCCATGTGGCCAACATCGAGGTGCTGCGCAGCGAAACCGCCGGCACCGGCACTTCGGGCGGCGGCGCAGTGGCCGGCGGCGTCATCGGCGGCGTGGTGGGCAACCAGTTCGGACGCGGCAACGGCCGTGCCGCGGCCACCGCGCTCGGCATCGTGGGCGGCGCCTTGCTGGGCAACACCATCGAGGCCCAGCAGAACGGTCCTCGCGTCTACGAGATGTACCGCGTGTCGGTGCAGACCGACCGAGGCGGCTACCGGGCGTTCGACGTGCAGAGCCCCGGCGACCTGCGCATCGGCGACCGCGTGCGCATCGACAACGGCCAGATCTCGCGCATGTGACCGATCTGCTCCCCGACCCATCGGGGGCATGAAAAAGCCGGGCAATGCCCGGCTTTTTCATGGGCGCCACCGCCGTCGTCAGTGCAGCGTCTCGTTGCCCGGCGCCATCGGCGCGACCTTGAAGAAGCCGGTGCCGGCAGTGCCGCGACCGACTTCCTCTTCCGTTGCCTCGCGCACCGAACGCACGGTGATGTCGAGCCGGATCGCGATGCCGGCCAGCGGATGATTGCCGTCGAGCACCAGGTGGTCGGGGTAGATCTCGGCCACGGTGTAGATCGCGTCCTTCGGAATGTCGGCGTTCACGCCCTTGGGCAGGGCGGAGCCGTCGAATGTCATTCCTTCTTCCGTGCCTTCTGGGAAGAGCGAGCGGGGCTCCAGGAAGAGCAGTTGATCGTTGAAGTCGCCGAAGCCCTGTTCGGGCTCGATCTGCAATTGGACCCGGGCACCGGGCTCATGGCCTTGCAGGGCCGCTTCGATCACGTCGAAGAGATCGTCGCCGCCGACCATGAATTCCACCGGCTCATCGAGCACGTCCAGCACGTCGCCGAGCGTGTCTTTCATCGTCCAGGTCAAGCCGACCACGCATTGTTCAGAGATTTCCATTGCAGAATTCTCCCATGGAGATTAATCAACCGCTGCCGTTGCTCGGCGGCCTGAGCGCCGCGCAGTTCATGCGGCGGTACTGGCAGAAAAAGCCCTTGCTGGTTCGCCAGGCCATTCCTGACATGGTGCCACCGATCGAGCGCAATGCGCTGTTTGCGCTCGCTGAACAGGAAGAAGTCGAGTCCCGCCTGATCCGGCACGGCAAGGCCGGCTGGTCGCTCAAGCACGGCCCGCTGCCGCGCCGTGCGTTGCCGCCGCTCAAGCAGCCGGCCTGGACGCTGCTGGTGCAGGGCGTCGACCTGCACCACGAGGGCGTGCACGAACTGTTGCGGCAGTTTCGCTTTTTGCCGGATGCCCGCCTCGACGACCTGATGATCAGCTACGCGAGCGACACCGGTGGTGTCGGCGCGCATTTCGACAGCTACGACGTGTTCCTGCTGCAGGCGCAGGGCCGGCGCCGCTGGTCCATCGGCAAGCAGAGCGACCTGCGGCTGCAGCCCGGCGTGCCGCTCAAGATCCTCGAGAACTTCGAGCCCGAGCAGACCTTCGTGCTCGAGCCCGGCGACATGCTGTACCTGCCGCCTCGCTATGCGCATGACGGCGTGGCCGTGGGTGACGACTGCATGACCTGCTCGATCGGCTTGCGTTCGTCCGCATTGGGCGAGCTTGGTGCCGACCTGCTTGCGCGCATGGCGCAGGCCTACTCGGAAGACCTGGAAGACGCCGGCCCGGCCGAACTGGCACGCTACCGCGACCCTACGCAACCGGCCGTCGACAACCCCGCTCAGATGCCCGCCGCATTGCAGGGCTTCGCGCGCAAGGCCGTGGAAGCCGCGCTGCGCGATGCCGACGCCGTCGATCGCGCGCTCGGCGAGTCGCTCACGGAGCCCAAGGCCAACGTGTGGTTCGGCGAGGGCAGCCAGGCGCCCGGCAACATGCAGCGCGTGGTGCTGGACCGCCGCACGCGCATGCTCTACGACACGCGGCACGTCTACATCAACGGCGAGAGCTTTCGTGCCGGCGGGGCCGACGCCACGCTGATGCGCCGCCTTGCCGACCAGCGCGCGCTGGGCCCGCGCGAACTGGGCCGCGCCAGCGAGGGTGCGCTCGCGCTGCTTGCCGATTGGTCGGAAGCGGGCTGGCTCCATGCCGAATGAATAACGAGGCCGCACCACTGCTGAACGAAGGGCGCTTCGACGGCCGCGAGGCCTTCGATGCGATCCTGCGCAAGGCGCTGGCCGCCGCCGCGCGCGAGGGCTGGAAAGAGATCGTCTTCAGCGATGCCGACTTCGCCGACTGGCCGCTCGGCGAGCGCGCGAGCATCGAGGCGCTGCAGGCATGGTCGGCCAGCGGACGACGCCTGGTGCTGCTTGCGCAGCGCTTCGACATTCTCGAGCGCGGCCATGCGCGCTTCGTTCCATGGCGCTGCATGTGGGACCACATCATCGAATGCCGCGCGACCGGCAAGGCCGCCGGCTCCGAAGTGCCCAGCGCCATCTGGACGCCCACATGGTTCGTGCATCGCATCGACCCCGAGCGCAGCCGCGGCGTGAGTGGCACCGATGCACGCGCGCGCCGTGCGCTTCGCGAGTCGATCGACGAGTGCTGGCGCATCGCGCGGCCCGCGTTTCCTGCGTCGACTCTGGGCTTGTAAGCCAATGCCGCGAATGCGGCTGCCAGACATATTCGAGGCGATATGCAGGTCTAGAATTTTTTCGTTCCAGACCTTCATTGCCAAAGGAGATTCCATGAAGAAGTCATCGTCCGTCCTGATCGCCTCGCTCATCGCCGCTGCCGCGCTCGTCGCCTGCGGAAAGAAGGAGGATGCAGCGCCGGCTGTCGTGACGCCGCCTCCTGCGCCCGTGACCGAACCCGCGCCCGCTCCTGCGCCCGCACCGTCTTCCGACGCGACTCCCGCGCCTGCCACCACCACTACGCCTGATGCGAGCACTTCGTCCGCTACGCCGGCGCCCGGTGCTTCGTCTTCGCTCGATGCCGCGAATGCAGCCACCGAGGCCGCGAAGAAGAACAACGAAGCGCCGAAGCAGCAATGAGCAAGGCACTTTCGCCTGAGCGATAAAAAAACCGCCACGAGGCGGTTTTTTTTATTAGGGGAGAGTGAGCAAGGCCGAGCCGAGGCTCACACGTCGAGCCAGGGCGAGCCCTCGGCGGCATCGGCCGTGAGCATCTCCGACTCGTCGCCGCCCAGTGCCTCGGCCATCAGGCGGCGCACGATCTCGGGCCGGTTGTTCTGCTCGCTCAGGTGCGCGGCGACCACATGGCGCAGGCCGCCGTGCAGCACCGCGCGCGCGATGTCCGCCGCGGCCGTGTTCGACAGGTGCCCGTAGTTGCCGCCCACACGGTGCTTGAGAAAGGCCGGGTAGGCCGAGCCGGCCAGCAGTTCGCTGTCGTGGTTGAACTCGAGCAGCAGCGAATGCACGCCGCTCAGGCGCGCGAGCACGTGCGCCGTGGCATGGCCGAGGTCGGTCAGCACGCCGAGCGTGCGATTGCCGTCGGTGCAGCGCAGCTGCAGCGGCTCGCGCGCATCGTGCGGAACGGTGAAAGGCTGCACGCCGATGTCGCCGACCGTGAACTCGGCGTCGTCGCGCGCGATGTTCAGCAGGCCCTCGAAATCGCGCCCGCCGGTGGCGAGCCACGTGCCTTCGCTCATCCACACGGGAATGCGGTTGCGCCGCGAGAGCGAATGGGCGCAGCCGATGTGGTCGCCGTGCTCGTGCGTGACGAAGACTGCATGGATGTCGCTGGCGGCAAGGCCTGCGCGGGCCAGCCGCAGGTCGAGCTGCTTGAGGCCGAAGCCGCAGTCGACCAACATGCGGGAGGTGCGGCCGCCGCTGGTCGCTTCGACCAGCGCGGCGTTGCCCGTGCTGCCGCTGCCGAGACTTCGGAAGCGGAGCATGCGGGTTACTTCAGGTCGTCGGCGATGACCTTGACGATGCGGTCGGCGTTGGCCGACGTTTCAGGCGCGCCGGCTTCGTTCATCACAACGACCGTGCTGCTCTCGCCCTGGCTCTTGACCGAGATGCGGAACTTCAGGGGTGCCTCGGCCTTGCTCGAGCCGCTGAACAGCTTGCCGAAGAAGCCGGGTTCCTTCTTGTCGGGGTTCGGCGGCACGTAGCGCACGAAGTACACGCCGGCGCTGCGGTCGCGGTCTTCCACGGTGAAGCCGGTGCGGTCGAGCGCCAGGCCGACACGGCGCCATGCGCGGTCGAAGCCTTCGCTGATCTGCACGGCCGGCTGGTTGCCGATCTTGGTGATGGTGGCGGTGCGTGCCGGCGCCGTGGTGGCGGCCAGGATCTTCGACTGTTCCTGCGACACGCCGAGCTTGACCATCAGGCGGCGCAGGAATTCGGTCTCGAGCTCGGGATCGCTGGGGCGGGGCTGCCACACGGTCTGGTCCTGGCGGGAGTTGTTGTAGACCTCCTGCATGCCGCGGTGGCTGATGAAGATCTCGGTGCCGTTGGGCGTGCGTTCCAGGCGGGTGCGGAAGCGGTCGAGTTCGCCGGTCGAGTAGACCGAGTCGACCAGCTTGCCCAGCGTGCCGCGGATGATGTCCTGCGGCAGCTTGGCGCGGTTCTCGGCCCAGTCGGTTTCCATGATGCCCAGGTTGCGCTGGTCGGTGGTCAGCAGGAAGCCGCTTTCCTGCCAGAAGTCGCGAACCGGCTCCCAGAGCTGGTCGGGCGTGCGGTTGACGACGATCCAGCGCTGCGTGCCCGAGCGTTCCATCTTGACGTCGCCGATGTTGCTCACCGCGGTGGGCACGCCCGGGGCGTTGGCAATGCCGGCCTGGTAGGCGTTGGCGGTCACGGCGCCGCCGGGAATGGCGTAGCGGTTGTCGCGCGAGAGTTGGGAGAGGTCGGGAGGGACTTCGAGCGTCGGGGCCTTGCCGGCGCTCTTGTAGTCGATCTTGTCGCTCTCGAGGACGGAGCAGGCGGCGAGGCTGGCAACCAGGGTGGCCAGCAATGCATATCGCGAAATTTGCGAAAGGTTCTTCAACGTCGTCTTCCTTGTTGGAATGGTTCGGTCTATCTGTGGGCCGCAATGCCCGCCATCTCAGAGCATGGTTCGGGCAAAAGGTTGCTTAACCTTGTTGCAGCCAGGGAAAAAGCAGATCGCAGGTCTGGAATGGGGTTTGGGGGCTCAGTTCTTGAGCAGGCCGGTGGCACGCAGCGCGCCTTCGACCGCCGGACGGCTGGCTTCGCCCAGTTCGGTGAGCGGCAGCCGCAGCGCGCCGCCGCACAGGCCGAGCCTGGCCATGGCCCACTTGAGCGGGATCGGGTTGGGCTCGACGAACAGGTTGCGGTGCAGCGGCATCAGTTCGAACTGGATCTGCATGGCGCGCTTGACGTCGCCCGCCAGCGCGGCGACGCACAGCTCGTGCATCTTGCGCGGCGCGATGTTGGCCGTGACGCTGATGTTGCCCTGGCCGCCGCACAGCATGAGCGCGACCGCGGTCGGGTCGTCGCCGGAGTAGACGGCGAAGTTCTTGGGCACGTCGCGGATGAGCCACTGGGCCCGCTCGATGTTGCCCGTGGCTTCCTTGATGCCGATGATGCCGGGCACCTGCGCCAGGCGCAGCACGGTGTCGTGCGCCATATCGGCCACCGTGCGGCCGGGCACGTTGTAGAGCACGATGGGCAGGTCGCCCACGGCCTCGGCAATGGCCTTGAAGTGCTGGTACTGGCCCTCTTGCGTGGGCTTGTTGTAGTACGGCACGACCTGGAGCTGGGAGTCGGCGCCCACGCCCTTGGCGAACTTGGCGAGCTCGATGGCTTCCTTGGTGGAGTTGGCGCCGCAGCCTGCCATCACGGGGACGCGGCCTTTGGCCTGTTCGACCGAGACGCGGATGATTTCGCAGTGCTCTTCGACATCGACCGTCGGCGATTCGCCGGTGGTGCCGACCACGCCGAGGCAGTCGGTGCCTTCGTCGATGTGCCAGTCAATGAGCCGCCGCAGGGCGGGGTAATCGACACTGCCGTCGTCGTGCATCGGCGTGACGAGCGCGACGATGCTGCCTGTCAGTTGCTCCAAGGGGAATCTCTTTGTCGGTGGACGAAAGCGCCGATTCTACTTACTCCGGCGCCGCCGGAAACACGCCCCCCGGCCCCCTCAGTTTCCCTTAAGGGCGTGGCGGGGCGGCTGGCCGGGGGCGTTCCCGGCCTCCCGCACGGCGGCGATGCGCTGGACGAAGCGGGGCGGCTCGGGCTCGAAACCGTCTTCGTAGGCCACCACGCGCAGGCCGGCGCAGGCGGCGAGCAACTCGCCCGGCTGCAGCAGGAAGTCGGGCCGCGAGGGCTTGCCCACGGTCTCGTTGCCCGCCGCGAAGGTCTCGTAGAGCAGCACGCCGCCAGGCGCCACCGCGGCCACGATGTCGGCCATGCGCGGCCGCCAGAGGTAGTGCGTGACGACCACGCCGCCGAAGGCCTGCCCGGCGAACGGCCACGGGCCCGATTCGATGTCGGCCTCGACCACGCTGCCGAAGGCGCCGGCCGCCGCCACGGCTTCGGGCGAGCGGTCGACGCCCGTCACGGCGTGGCCGCGCCCGGCGAACCAGCGCATGTGCCGCCCGGATCCGCAGGCCACGTCGAGCACGCTGGCGCGGGGCGCGAGCAGGTGCGACCAGCGGACGATCCATTCGGAAGGCGCGCCCGAGCCGTGCGCGGTGGCTGCATCTCTCATGGCGGATCAAGAAACGGGGTCAGAAACAGGACCAGATCTGGTCCACCAGCGTCACCAGGAACTCCGGATGCACGTACATGGCGAACACGCCGCCCAGCACCGCCAGCGCGGCGGCGAGCCAGCCGGCGTGCACGATGTGGTGGCGCATCCGTGGTGTCATGGCGCTCTTTATACGCAATCAGCCCGCCGCGCCCAACGGCCGGGGCGCCCGGGCGATGGCGCTTTCCTTCACCGGCAGGTTGATCAGCGCCGCGAACACGCCCAGCGCAATGGCGATGTACCAGACGATGTCGTAGCTGCCCGTGGTGTCGTACAGGTAGCCGCCCAGCCATACGCCCAGGAAAGAGCCGACCTGGTGGCTCAGGAACACGAAGCCGCTGAGCATCGACAGGTGCGCCACCCCGAAGATGCCCGCCACGATGGCGTTGGTCGCGGGCACGGTGGAAAGCCACAGGAAGCCCATGGCCGCCGAGAACACATACACGCTCATCGGCGAAATGGGCGCCAGCAGGAACAGCGCGATCGACACCGCCCGCGCGAAATAGATCGCCGCCAGTATCTTGCGCTTGGCCAGCGTCTGGCCCAGCAGGCCGACCGTGTAGGTGCCGAACACGTTGAACAGCCCGATCAGCGCCAGCGCATAGCCGGCCACGTCGGCCGGCAGGCTCTTGTCGCGCAGGTAGGTCGGCATGTGGATGCCGATGAACGCCAGCTGGAAGCCGCAGACGAAGTACCCCGCCATCAGCAGCCCGAAGCTGGGGTAGCGGAAGGCTTCGCCCACGGCCTGCAGCACCGACTGGTCGCGGTGGCCGGCCAGGGCTTCGGTCCTGGGCTCGCGCAGGCCGAAGGCCAGGGGGACGATGACCAGCACCAGCACCGCCACCACGGCCAGCGCCGTCTGCCAGCCCAGGTGGCCGATCAGCCAGCCTTCGACGGGCGCCATCAGGAACTGCCCGAACGAGCCGGCCGCCGCCGCCACGCCCATGGCCCAGGAGCGCCGCTCGGCCGGGATCTGCCGGCCGATCACGCCGTAGATCACCGCGTAGGTCGAGCCCGCCTGCGCGGCGCCGATCAGCACGCCGGCGCTCAGTGTGAACAGCAGCGGCGTCGGCGAATGCGCCATGCCGAACAGCCCCAGTGCATAGAACACAGAGCCGCCGATCAGTACCCGGAACGCGCCGAAGCGGTCGGCCAGCATGCCCGCGAACACGCCGAAGATGCCCCACGACAGGTTCTGCACGGCAAGCGCGAACGAGAAGGTCTGTCGGCTCCAGTCCTGCGCCTGCGTGATGGGCTGCAGCCACAGGCCGAAGCCGTGGCGGATGCCCATGGAGAGCGTGACGATCA
Source organism: Variovorax sp. MPBD4-3 (assembly GCF_058809745.1). Classification (NCBI taxonomy): domain Bacteria; kingdom Pseudomonadati; phylum Pseudomonadota; class Betaproteobacteria; order Burkholderiales; family Comamonadaceae; genus Variovorax; species Variovorax sp. MPBD4-3. Next base: position 7,617 of record NZ_JBXASW010000013.1, on the reverse strand, counting down.
TCGCCCCGCAGAAGAGGACTTGCTTGATCGAAAGAGTGCGGGCTGGCGTTTGCATGATGGCGTCGAATGTAGCGACATGGCTGCTTCGGCAGGCGGCCCGGCGGCCAAAGCCATTGATGATTTATAGGCGCCGTTTCAATGCGCGCCGGGCATCAAAGCGCCTCCTGTATGGGTATCCAGTTGTTTGGCGGCGACTGACTACAATCCGCCCCCATGGCGACTCCCCCCAAGACTCCCCCCAATTCTTCGTCCGCGTCCTCCGGCTACTCGGAAGGCTCCATCCGCGTGCTCAAGGGCCTGGAGCCCGTCAAGCAGCGCCCGGGCATGTACACCCGCACCGACAACCCGCTGCACATCATTCAGGAAGTGATCGACAACGCCGCCGACGAGGCGCTCGCGGGCTACGGCAAGAAGATCAAGGTCACGCTGCATGCAGACGGCTCGGTCAGCATCGAGGACGACGGCCGCGGCATTCCCTTCGGCCTGCACCCCGAGGAAAAAGCGCCCGTGGTCGAGCTGGTCTACACCCGGCTGCATGCCGGCGGCAAGTTCGACAAGGGCTCGGGCGGCGCCTACAGCTTCTCGGGCGGCCTGCACGGCGTGGGCGTGTCGGTGACCAACGCGCTGTCGAAGCGGCTCGAGGTGTCGACCCACCGCGAGGGTTCGGTGGCGAAGCTGGCCTTCAGCGGCGGCGACGTGATCGAGCAACTCGAGGTGCGCAAGCTCGAGGCCGGCGAGCGCAAGCAGGGCACCACTGTGCGCGCATGGCCCGACGCCAAGTACTTCGAGACCTCCGCGCTGCCCATGGGCGAACTCACGCACCTGCTGCGCAGCAAGGCCGTGCTGATGCCCGGCGTGAGCGTCACGCTCACGAACGAAAAGACCAAGGAAAGCCAGCAGTGGCTCTACAAGGGCGGCCTGAGCGACTACCTGATGCAGACGCTCAACGGCGACCCCGTCATTCCGCTGTTCGAAGGCGGCGGCCATGCCGACAAGAACGCCGACAACTTCGCCGAAGGCGAGGGCGCCGACTGGTGCGTTGCCTTCACCGAAGACGGCCAGCCGGTGCGCGAGAGCTACGTCAACCTGATTCCCACCAGCGCCGGCGGCACGCATGAAAGCGGCCTGCGCGACGGGCTGTTCACCGCTGTGAAGGGCTTCATCGAGCTGCACTCGCTGCTGCCCAAGGGCGTGAAGCTGCTGCCAGAAGACGTGTTCGCGCGCGCCTCGTACGTGCTCAGCGCCAAGGTGCTCGACCCGCAGTTCCAGGGCCAGATCAAGGAGCGACTGAACTCGCGCGACGCGGTGCGCCTGGTGTCGAGCTTCGTGCGGCCCGCGCTCGAACTGTGGCTCAACCAGCACGTCGACTACGGCAAGAAGCTGGCCGAGTTGGCCATCAAGGCCGCGCAGACGCGCCAGCGCGCCGGCCAGAAGGTCGAGAAGCGCAAGGGCTCCGGCGTGGCCGTGCTGCCCGGCAAGCTGACCGACTGCGAGAGCAAGGACATCAGCCACAACGAGGTCTTCCTGGTCGAGGGCGACTCCGCCGGCGGCAGCGCCAAGATGGGCCGCGACAAGGAAAGCCAGGCCATCCTGCCGCTGCGCGGCAAGGTGCTCAACACCTGGGAAGTGGAGCGCGACCGCCTCTTCGCGAACACCGAAATCCACGACATCTCGGTGGCCGTGGGCGTCGACCCCCACGGCCCCAACGACACGCCCGACATGAGCGGCCTGCGCTACGGAAAGATCTGCATCCTGAGCGATGCCGACGTGGACGGCTCGCACATCCAGGTGCTGCTGCTCACGCTGTTCTTCCGCCATTTCCCCAAGCTCATCGAAGCCGGCCACGTGTATGTCGCAAAACCGCCATTGTTCCGGGTGGATGCCCCCGCGCGCGGCAAGAAGCCGGCCTCCAAGGTCTACGCGCTGGACGAGGGCGAACTGACCGCCACGCTCGACAAACTGCGCAAGGACGGCGTGCGCGAAGGCGCCTGGAGCATCAGCCGCTTCAAGGGCCTGGGTGAAATGAGCGCGGAACAATTGTGGGAAACCACGCTCAATCCAGACACCCGCCGCCTGATGCAGGTCCAATTGGGCCGTTTCGACTTCACGTCCACCCAGGGCGAGATCACCAAGCTGATGGGCAAGGGCGAAGCGGCGGCGCGGCGCGAGCTCATGGAACTGCGCGCCGACGACGTCGATATCGACGTCTGATTCCGACCGGAATATTCCTCAAGACAGGGCATGGACAGTCACAAGATCATTTGTGGTTCGCTGGCGGGGGCTTGCGCTTCTGGCGCAATCCTGATGCTGGTGCGCGCCTATCCGGACGTCACGCCGCCGGACCTGTTCTTTGCCGGCCTCGTCCTGTTGCTGGCGTTCCTATTCGTCTGGATGGGGTGGTGGGATGACGCGGTCAATGACAACGCCGAGCCCAGCCGAATCGAACGGATCGCCGCTGCCACGTGGCTCTGGACGCGCCGTATCCTTTGCTGGAGCGCCGCGCTGGTCTTCTTGGGCCTGGCCGTGTCGATGATCTTCACCGGCGTCGAACTCGAACACGTGCCCGTCTTTTTCCTCGTGCTTGCGCTGGGTGGCATGTCGCTCTGGGTCGGACTGAAGGGCGGCGGCCACGCACAAAGCATGGGCGACGACGCTGCGGTCCATGCCGAGCGCCGCAAGCGCTACGGCTGGCGGCTGTAAAGACCAGGACCGCATCGCAATGAAACCCTGGTTCCGCCCCTTCATGCTTTGTGCAGCCCTGGTGCTGTCGCAGCAGGGCGCGCACGCCGCCGACATCTACGGCTACATCGACAGCAAGGGCGTCGCGCACTTCGCCTCCGAAAAAATCGACGAGCGCTACCAGATCTTCTTTCGCGGCGGCCAGAGCTTCGACACGGCCAAGGGCATCTCCCCGCTCGGGCGCGGCGCGCGCGGCATCGACGGCAAGGTGCCGCAGGCCTCGCAGACGCTGCTCGCCATGTTCGAGGCCTCGCCCGGCTACAAGACCGCCAAGGCCGCGCTGCGCGACGCATCGAGCAAGCACGCCATCGACTACGAACTGCTGCAGGCGCTGGTCGCCACCGAGTCGGGCTTCGACGCGCAGGCGGTCTCGCCCAAGGGCGCGATGGGCCTGATGCAGCTGATGCCCGCCACCGCGCAGCGCTACGGCGTGTCGGCGGACAAGCGCAGCACCATCGAGAAGAAGCTGTTCGACCCGCGCATCAACATCGCCGCCGGCTCGCGCTACCTGCGCGACCTGATCGCGATGTTCCCGGGCCAGATCGAACTCGCCATTGCCGCCTACAACGCGGGCGAGGGCGCCGTGCAGCGCGCTGGCAACAAGATCCCGAACTACAAGGAAACGCAGAACTACGTGCAGACCGTGCTGCAGCTCTATGCGTACCTGAAGCCCTCCGTGGCGACGGGTGGCGGCGTGCGCGGCGGCAAGACGCCGGGGCGCATCCGCATGGAGCTGACGGTGCCGCAGGGCGGCGCGATCAACCGGGGCAACATGCCGTCGGACACGCCGCGCAACATGCCGACCATGCCCGACATTCCCGAGCCGCCAGCCACGCCGACCGGCGCGGCCGAGGCATCGGACGAGGCAGTCAATCCGGGCTGAGCGCGCAAGCAAGCACGCAGCCCGCAACAGTTTTTCTTTCTCTCTTCTTCATGGACTCCCAACCACCGCTCGATCTCCAGGGTCCCACCGACGGCGACACCACCCTCACCCTTGCCGACTACGCGCAGACCGCCTACCTCGAATACGCCCTCAGCGTGGTCAAGGGCCGCGCGCTGCCCGATGTGTCCGACGGCCAGAAGCCGGTGCAGCGGCGCATCCTGTATTCGATGTCGCGCATGGGGCTGGGCTTTGGCGGCACCAACGGCACCGTGGGCGCCAAGCCGGTCAAGAGCGCGCGCGTGGTCGGCGACGTGCTCGGCCGCTTCCACCCGCACAGCGACCAGGCGGCCTACGACGCGCTGGTGCGCATGGCGCAAGACTTCTCGCAGCGCTATCCGCTGGTCGACGGCCAGGGCAACTTCGGCAGCCGCGACGGCGACGGCGCCGCCGCCATGCGCTACACCGAAGCGCGCCTGGCGCGCATCACCAGCCTGCTGCTCGACGAGATCGACGAGGGCACGGTCGACTTCATTCCCAACTACGACGGCAGCACCGAAGAACCGCGCCTGCTGCCCGCGCGGCTGCCGTTCACGCTGCTCAATGGCGCGAGCGGCATCGCGGTGGGCCTGGCCACCGAAATCCCGAGCCACAACCTGCGCGAGATTGCCGACGCCTGCGTGGCGCTGATCAAGTCGAACGGCAAGCTCAGCGAGGAAGAACTCTTCGCCATCGTGCCCGGCCCCGACTACCCGGGCGGCGCGCAGATCATCAGCAACGCGAGCGACATCGCCGATGCCTACCGCACCGGCCGCGGTTCGCTCAAGGTGCGTGCGCGCTGGAAGATCGAGGAACTGGCGCGCGGCCAGTGGCAGCTGGTGGTCAACGAGCTGCCGCCGGGCGTCAGCACGCAGAAGGTGCTCGAGGAAATCGAGGAAATCACCAACCCCAAGGTCAAGGCCGGCAAGAAGGCCCTGAGCGCCGACCAGACCCAGTTGAAGGCCGCGATGCTGTCGGTGCTGGACGTGGTGCGCGACGAGTCCAGCAAGGACGCCGCCGTGCGCCTGGTGTTCGAGCCCAAGACCTCGCGCATCAGCCAGGACGAGTTCATCACCACGCTGCTCGCGCAGACCTCGCTGGAGACTTCGTCGCCGATCAACCTCACGATGGTCGGCATCGACGGCAAGCCCACGCAGAAGTCGCTGCGCCAGATGCTCAACGAGTGGATCGCGTTCCGCGAAGTCACCGTCGAGAAGCGCTCGCGGCATCGGCTCAACAAGGTGATGGACCGCATCCACATCCTCGAAGGCCGGCAGCTGGTGCTGCTGAACATCGACGAGGTGATTGCCATCATCCGCGCGGCGGAAGACCCGAAGGCGGCGCTCATCGCGCGCTTCAACCTCAGCGAACGCCAGGCCGAGGACATCCTCGAAATCCGGCTGCGCCAGCTCGCGCGGCTCGAAGCCATCAAGATCGAACAGGAGCTGTCGGGCCTGCGCGACGAGCAGAAGAAGCTCGAAGACATCCTCGGCAGCCCCGCCGCGCTGCGCCGCCTGCTGGTGAAGGAAATCGAGGCCGACGCCAAGACCTTCGAGGACCCGCGCCGCACGCTCATCCAGGCCGAGAAGCGTGCGGTGGCCGAGGTGAAGGTGGTCGACGAGCCCGTCACCGTCATCGTGTCGCAGAAGGGCTGGGTCCGCGCGCAGAAGGGCTGGGCCAGCGAGAAGGCGGCCGCCGCGAACGGCGGCAACGGCGCTTCGGCCCCCGAATACAGCTTCAAGTCGGGCGACTCGCTGTACGGCGCCTTCGAATGCCGCAGCGTCGACACGCTGCTCGTGTTCGGCAGCGCCAAGGACAAGAGCGTTCGCGTCTACACCGTGCCCGTGGCTTCGCTGCCCGGCGCGCGCGGCGACGGCCAGCCCGTCACCACGCTCATCGAGCTGGATGCCGGCACGCACGTCACGCACTTCTTCGCCGGCCCGGTGGGCGCCAGCGTGCTGCTGGCCAACACCGGCGGCTACGGCTTCATCGCCACCGTCGAGAACATGATGTCGCGCCAGCGCGGCGGCAAGGCCTTCATCGACGTGGGCGAGGGCGAACAGCTCTGCCGTCCGTCGCTGGTCGGCGGCGCGAGCGGCGCCGAGCCGATGCCGGCCGCCACGCACGTGGCCTGCGCCTCGACCGGCGGCCGCATCCTGACCTTCGACATCACCGAGCTCAAGAGCCTGCCCAAGGGCGGCCGCGGCCTGACGCTGATCGACCTCGAGCCCAAGGACACCCTGGCCGGAGCCGCCGCCTACACGCGCAGCGTGAAGATCGAAGGCATCGGCCGCGGCGGCAAGGAGCGCGAAGAGACACTGGAGATCCGCACCCTCAACAACGCCCGCGGCAACCGCGCGCGCAAGGGCAAGGCGGCCGACCTCGGCTTCAAGCCGTCGAGCATCGTGCGGGTGCAGTGATGGGCGGCATCGACTTCAGCGTCATCGGCATCTTCATTGCCGTGGTGACCGGCATCGGCAGCTACGTGCTGGGCAAGCGCATGCGCGAGAAGCGGGCCGCCAAGAAGCGCGAGAAGGACCGGATTGCCGCGCAGGCTGGTGAGAGCCGGCAGGTGCGAAGGGCGCGGGAGCGCAAGGAGCGCGGCGAATAGGCGGCTGCCTGGTTTAGGCGGTGGGCCGCTCAGCGCAGCCCCTGCCACCACCGCGTATTCGTCCGCGCCTGCCCCACCGTCACCACCTCCCCGATCACCGGCGTCGCCAGCTCGATCTTCTTCGCGGCGGTGAGGTCGGCGATGCGGTCCAGCGGGTCGTGCCAGGTGTGGAACGCGAGGTCGAAGGTGCTGTTGTGCACCGAGAAGAAGACCTTGCCGCGCAGGTCTTCGAAGGCCTGCACGCTTTGCTCGGGCGTCATGTGCACGGCGGGCCACATGGCGTCGTAGGCGCCGTTTTCCATCAGCGCGATGTCGAAGCCGCCGAAGCGGTCGCCGATCTGCTTGAAGCCCGGGAAGTAGCCCGAATCGCCGCTGTAGAAGATGCGCTGGTCGCCGCTTTGCACCACCCATGAGGCCCAGAGCGTGCGGTCGCGGTCGCCGAGGGTGCGGCCGGAGAAGTGTTGTGCGGGCGTGGCGGTGAGCTTCACGCCGTCGTGCTCGCTGTCTTGCCACCAGTCGAGTTCGGTCACGCGCTCGGCAGGCACGCCCATGACCACCAGCCGCGTGCGCACGCCCAGCGGCACGAAGTAGCGTTTCACGTCTTTCGCGAGGTATTGGATGGTCGCGAGGTCGAGGTGGTCGTAGTGGTCGTGCGAAAGAATGACACCCTCGATGGGCGGCAGTTGCTCGAGCGTGATCGGCGGCTTGTGAAAGCGCTTCGGGCCGGCCCATTGCACAGGGGACACACGCTCGCTGAACACGGGATCGATGAGCCAGTATTTGCCGCGCAGCTTGAGCAGGTGCGAAGAATGGCCGAGGCGCACGACGTGGTTGGTGTTGGTGTCGAGTGCATCGAGTGCGCTGCGTTCGAGGGCTCTCACCGGAATGGCGTCGACGGGCACGCTGTCGACTTTGCTGCCGACGATGAAGCGGGACCAGATGCGCCAGGCGCTGGCCTGTTGGGGCAGGTCGGGGTTGGCCATGTTGTGGAAGCCGCCGTCGCGGAATTGGGGCGAGCTGTCGTAGCGTGTTTCGCCGCTTCCGGCGGCGCCGCATCCCGCGACGAAGGCGCAGCCGGCGGCCGCGAGTGCGGTGCCGCGGCGCAGCAGTTGAGGCAGGTAGGAGCCCTGCGAACCTGAGTCGTCAGCCATGGGAGTGCCTTCTGGATTTGTGTTTGTCGGATGGGGCGAGACTAGCCACTAAGCGCGGTTCAATGGTTTCAGCGGTAGAAACATTTGGGGAGCGGGGGTATATCGCGGGCTCTTGTTTCAGGGCGCGTGCACAGGCCACCGGGTACTCCCCTCCGCGAATGTCCCCCGGCCTGCGGCCTCCTCCTTTATTTCGCTGC